>JASGEW010000001.1:0-12969 GCA_047606125.1 Niabella sp.
AAATACTTTCGCCCTATACCGCCAAAAAAGATATGAACGAAAAATTCAACCTTTATGAAGAAAACGGAGTGCTGGAATATTGGGTGGTATTTCCCGATACAAAAGCTATCAACCAGTACACTTTAAAAGATGGCAAATACGACTTTATTGATCCGCTTTTCATCAACCAAAGCATTACCAGCTCCGCATTTCCTGAACTGACTATTGAACTCAAAGACGTTTTCCGTAATTAATATTTCGCTACTATTCCTGTGTAATTATGCGGCGTGATCTTTTTCAGCTCTGCTTTTATTGCAGCAGGCACTTTTAAAGAGCCGATAAATTTATGTAAAGATTGTTTCGTAATGCCTTCTTTGCCCCGTGTTAAATCTTTTAATGCTTCGTAAGGATTGGGGTATTTTTCGCGGCGAAGAATGGTTTGGATCGCTTCGGCCACCACTGCCCAATTGTTATCCAGTTCTGCCTTTAAAGCGGCTTCGTTTAACACCAGTTTGCCTAACCCCTTTTCGATGCTTTTAATAGCGATCATTGTATGTGCCACAGGCACGCCAATGTTACGCAGCACGGTGCTGTCTGTTAAATCACGCTGCAGGCGGCTTACAGGCAGCTTGGCAGAGAGATGCTCTAACGTGGCATTTGCCATGCCCAGGTTACCTTCTGCGTTTTCGAAATCTATAGGATTTACTTTATGTGGCATCGCCGAAGAACCTACCTCGCCGGCTTTGGTTTTTTGCTTAAAGTATTCCATGCTGATATAGGTCCATATATCACGGCAGAGATCTAAAAGTATCGTATTAATACGTTTGATACAATCGAAATGCGCTGCCAGGTTATCATAATGCTCTATCTGGGTAGTAAACTGCATCCGTTGCAATCCCAATATTTCCTCTACAAAATAATTTCCGAATTTGATCCAGTCTGTTTTAGGATAAGCCACATAATGAGCGTTAAAATTACCGGTAGCGCCGCCAAATTTGGCAGCAACCGGGATATAGGAAAACAGTTGGATCTGGTTTTCCAGCCGTTCCACAAAAACCATTATTTCTTTACCTAACCGGGTTGGGGATGCCGGCTGACCGTGGGTTCTGGCCAGCATCGGGATGTCTTTCCACTGTTGGGCCAGTTCATGTAAATAGTTTTGCAGGTTAAGATAAGCCGGTAACAGTTCAAATTCAAGGCTGTGTTTCCACAGTAAGGGAATGGCAGTGTTATTGATATCCTGTGAAGTTAACCCGAAGTGTATCCATTCTTTGGCATCTTTCGAATCGGTTTTGTCCAGCTCGTTTTTAAGAAAATATTCAACAGCTTTCACATCGTGATTGGTTGTTTTTTCTATTTCTTTGATCGCTTCTGCATGCTCCACACTGAAGTTTTCCATCATGCTGCGTAAATGCTTTTTGGCGGCTGTGGATAATTTCAGGAATTTTTTGTCTGCCAGCAGGAACAGGTATTCAATTTCCACCGATACCCGGTATTTTATAAGGGCGTATTCACTAAAATATTCCTGCAGGCTTTGCACCTGCTTACTGTAACGGCCGTCGATGGGCGAAATTGCGGTTAATGACATTTTTTGTTTATTGGTTCATAGTTCATGGTTGATGGTTCATGGAACTCAACCTATCATATAGAATCTCTGAGTTTGGTTATTATTTTGCACAATAATTCATACTCATTATAATATTTATTAAACGACTCTTCAGATATATAATCTCGCATTTTTGACAGAAAAAAACAGGCTACCACTTCTATTGACGACCTAAGTGCAATATTCGATACAACCGAATCTGCTGCACGTTTTATTTGAGAAGCAAGGCTAAAGCGTTCCTCCACAGGGAACTGCTTTGCCAGCAAATCTATTTCGTTGGACAACTCCTCAGCTTTATGCCACACTTTTAAATCTTCAAATCTAAATGCCATAGCCCGTTGTTGATAACTCATCGTTTATAGCACATTCCATGAACTATCAACCATGAACTAAAAAGCTATCTTCGCGCAAAAATAAGCATTACAAGTGGAACAAAAGATAAGAGTCGGAATAGTTAGTTACCTGAATACCCGTCCGCTGATTTATGGCCTGGAGCGCCTTCCTGTAAAAGATAAAATAGAGCTGATTGAGGCGCACCCTGCTTCGTTGGCGGAAAAGCTCAGAAATAACGAAATAGATCTGGGCCTGGTACCCGTGGCAGTGATTCCCCGGCTTCACGAATATCATATTAATGGTAACTTTTGCATCGGGGCGGCAAACAATGTCGCTTCTGTTGCTCTTTTTAGCGAGGTGCCTGTAGAAAAAATCAAAAAGATATACCTTGATTATCAAAGCATATCTTCTGTTCAATTATTGCAGTGGCTGATCAAAAATTACTGGAAGATTGCTCCTGAAATGATACAGGCTACGGACGAATCGTATATTGCCGGAATTGAAGGAGATACGGCGGCGCTGATCATCGGCGACAGGGCGCTCAGGCAAAGAAAAATTTCCAGGTATATCTATGATCTGGCAGGAGAGTGGAAAGCCGCCACCGGTTTGCCGTTTGTATTTGCAGCCTGGGTAAGTTCGCATGCATTGCCAGGCACGTTTATTACTGAATTTGATAGAGCCAATGCTTATGGGCTGCAACATCTTAATGAGATAGTGGCCCGGTATGAAAATGGTGTCTATGACCTGAGGAAATACTATACAGAGAACCTCAGTTATATATTGGATGATGAAAAAATGAAAGGATTACAATTGTTTCTTAAAGAAATAACCCAATAGTTTCAATGGCTAAGGTTTCGGGCAGATAGCCTTATTTTTGTAATATTCACGGCCAAATAACACATGTAATGAAAGTAGTAATATTTGCGGGAGGTTTAGGTACCCGGCTGTCAGAGGAAACAGATGTGCGTCCCAAACCTATGGTTGAGATCGGAGGCAAACCTATTATATGGCATATTATGAAAATATACAGCCATTATGGCTATAACAATTTTATTGTGTGCCTGGGCTATAAGGGATATGTGATAAAAGAGTATTTCATGAACTACTTTTTACACAATGCAGACCTTACTGTGGATATTAAAAATAACGATGTTACCTGGCACGCTAACAATAGCGAAGACTTTAAAATAACATTAGTAGATACAGGGGCGGATACAAAAACTGCAGGCAGGTTACAGCGCGTGCAAAATTATATCGGCTATGAAGACTTTATGCTTACTTACGGCGATGGCGTAAGCGATGTAAACATTAATGAACTGTTAAGCTTTCATAAAAAAGGAAATAAGATTGCAACCGTAACTGCTGTGCAAATGGACTCAAGATTTGGAGGCATGGATTTGAACGAATCGGGAACCGTAACTTCATTCAGGGAAAAGGCTAAAGACGAAGGCAAGTGGATCAATGGAGGTTTCTTTGTTTTAAAACCGGCAGTCTTTCAATATTTAAAGGAAGACATGAGCAATATGATGTGGGAAGATGAGCCACTGGAGCGCCTTGCAACCGATGGGCAGCTACAGGCGTATCAGCACAAAGGTTTTTGGAAACCCATGGACGCCCTGAGAGATAAGATCGAGCTGGAACAACTATGGCAAACCGGAAAAGCAAAATGGAAACTGTGGTAGATAAAAAACAATTACAGCAGGCATTTGCCGGGAAAAAAGTTTTTATTACCGGGCATACAGGTTTTAAAGGAACCTGGATGAGTATATTGCTCAATATCCTGGGTGCAAATATAAAAGGGTATGCGCTGGCGCCGGAGCATGAGCCCTCTGTTTTTAGTTTAACGCAACCGCTTACAGGAGACCGGTCTGTAATTGCAGATATACGCGACAAAAGCCGGTTAAAAGAGCATATAGAAAATTTTGGGCCCGATTATATATTTCACTTAGCTGCACAGCCATTAGTGCGCCGCAGCTACGAGATACCTGCGGAAACCTTTGAGGTAAACGCCATAGGAACAGCTAATCTTTTGGAAGCGCTTATTCCTTTAAATAAAAAGTGCACGGTGGTAGTTGTAACTACCGATAAAGTGTATGAAAACAAAGAGCAGGATATTTTATATAAAGAAGAGGATCGCCTGGGCGGGTACGACCCCTATAGCGCCAGCAAGGCCTGTACAGAAATAGTGGTCGATGCTTTCAGGAATTCTTTTTTTAATATTTCCGGTTATTTAAAGCATCAAAAGGCAATTGCCAGCGTGAGGGCCGGAAATGTAATTGGCGGCGGCGATTTTAGTAAAGACAGAATTATTCCGGACATTGTGCGTGCTTTGCAAAACAACACGACCATTGATGTAAGAAACCCTAATGCTGTAAGGCCCTGGCAGCATGTGTTAGAGCCGGTTACGGGATACCTGCTGCTTGCAATGAAATTAAATGAGGATATTAATTTTTCGGGCGCCTATAACTTTGGGCCCCGCCCCCAGGATCATTTGCCCGTAAAAAACCTGGTAGAAATGGCTATACAGCGCTGGGGTAATGGCCGGTGGATAGATAAATCTGACAAAAACCAGCCGCATGAAGCAACATTATTAAAGCTGGATATTCAAAAAGCATTAAATGTTTTGCACTGGGAGCCGAAGCTGAATGCAGCCGAAGCCATTAGCCAAACCATTAGCTGGTATAAAAGTGCAACAGGCAATGCGGCAGCTTACACGCAAAAACAAATTGAAGCTTATCTTGATTTATGACCTTTGAGCCTACACCCCTGCCGGGAAGCTATATTATTACCTTATCGCCAAAGGGCGATAGCAGGGGCTGGTTTATGCGCAGTTTTTGTAAAAAAGAATTTGAGCAAATCGGGCATATAGAAGAATGGGTGCAGATGAACCATTCTTTTACTGCAGCAAAAGGAACCATAAGGGGCATGCATTTTCAAACAGCACCTTATAGCGAAATTAAAATGGTAAGATGTATTGCCGGGAGCGTATTTGATGTGATCATTGATCTGCGAAAAGACTCACCCACGTACCTGCATTGGTTTGGCACAGAACTTTCTGCCGCAAATAAAAAAATGTTGTACATACCCGGAGGTTTTGCGCACGGCTTTCAAACATTAACCGACAATGCAGAGCTGCTCTATCAGCACAGCGAATTTTACCAGCCCGGCTATGAATCGGGTATTTTGTATAACGATCCCAAAATAAATATACAATGGCCCCTGGCGGTTACTGAACTTTCTGAGCGGGATAAAAACCATCAGCCGCTATAAAAAATAATATCGATGAATTGCAGATTTTGTAATACGCAACTTGAAGACGTTTTTATTGATTTAGGCAACTCGCCTGCATCTAATTCTTTTTTAACCGGGGAGCAATTGAACGAGCCGGAAACTTTTTATCCGTTAAAAGTATATACCTGTAAAAAATGCTTTTTGGTACAGGTAGATGAATATAAAAAATCGGATGCCATTTTTAATAAGGAGTATGTGTATTTTTCATCCTACTCCACCAGCTGGCTGGCACACGCTAAAAAATATACTGATGTTATGCAGCAGCGGTTTGGGCTGGATGAAAACTCGTTTGTTATAGAAATAGCCAGTAACGACGGCTACCTCCTTCAGTATTTTAAAGAAAAAAATATACCTGTATTAGGCATTGAGCCTACAGCTAATACGGCGGAAGCAGCGGCTCAGAAAGGCATTAAAAGCGTGGTGGATTTTTTTGGGGTAAGGCTGGCAAAAGAGCTGTCGGTAAAGGGCATACAGGCCGACCTGCTTTTAGGCAATAACGTGCTGGCCCATGTGCCGGACATAGTGGATTTTGTAGGCGGCATGAAAATAATATTGAAACAGGGAGGGGTTATTACCATGGAATTTCCGCACCTGCTGCAATTGCTGCATAACAACCAGTTTGATACTATTTACCACGAGCATTTCTCTTACCTGTCGTTTTATACAGTAAAACAGATATTTGAATCGCAGGGGCTGGAGCTGTTTGATGTGGAAGAACTCCCTACGCATGGCGGCTCTTTAAGAATATACGCAAAACATAAAGATGATAAAGCACATGAAATAACGGCAAATGTGCAGACCTTATTAGATAAAGAAGTGCAGGCGGGGCTTACGAACATTAATACTTATAAAGGTTTTCAGCAAAAAGCTTTTGATATAAAGATGGATTTGCTCAGCTTTTTGGTTGAACAGAAAAAGAATAATAAAAAAGTAGCTGCTTATGGAGCGGCAGCCAAAGGCAACACTTTGCTAAATTATTGCGGCATTAAAAATGATTTAATAGATTTTGTAGTAGATGCGAACCCGCATAAGCAAAATAAATTTTTGCCGGCCAGTCATGTTTCTGTATTAAACGAGGCTCATTTAATACGGTCAAAACCTGATTTTGTATTAATCCTTCCCTGGAATTTAAAGGAAGAGATCATGCAGCAGCTTAGTTATATAAGGGATTGGAAGGGGAAATTTGTAAGGGCTATTCCACGGTTGGAAATAATGGAATAAAGAAAATGAAAGTTTTAGTTACAGGTGCAACCGGTTTCATTGGTAGTTATGTAGTAAATGAATTACTGCAAAGAGGCATTACGGTAATCGCTACTTCATTAAATAAAGAAAAAGCGCAGCAAAAAGACTGGTTTTTGAAAACTCATTATCATCCTTTTGATATTAGTAAATTTGCTAAAGCAAATAATCTTTTTGAGTATTTTTATGAACCGGATTGCATTATTCATTTAGCCTGGGAGGGGCTGCCTCATTATAAATCGGAGCATCACCTGGCAGAAAATCTGCCTTTGCACAAGCCTTTTTTGAAGCAGTTGATTGAGGGAGGCGCAAAAAATATAAATATAACAGGCACCTGCTTTGAGTATGGTATGCAGGAAGGCTGCCTTAGCGAAGATATGCCTGCATTGCCCGATAACAATTATGCAATAGCAAAGAATGAGTTGAGAATTTTTATAGAAGAATTGCAGCAGCAATTTTCATTTTCGTTTAAATGGCTGCGGCTTTTTTATATGTACGGTAAAGGGCAGGCGGCTAATTCGTTAATTCCACAATTAGAGGCGGCCCTGCAAAGAGGCGATGAAATATTTAATATGAGCGGCGGTGAGCAGGTGCGCGATTTTTTACGGGTTGAGCAGGTAGCAAAATATATTGTTGATGTAAGTTTGCAAACGGCTGTAACCGGCATTATAAATATCTGCAGCAATCGACCGGTTACGGTAAAAGAGCTGGTGCTTAATTATTTAAAAGAAAAAAACAGCTCCATAAAATTAAACCCTGGTTATTATCCTTACCCCGATTTTGAACCCATGAAGTTCTGGGGAAGTAATAGCAGGTTAATAGCGGCGCTTAAGCAGACTGGCTAAAAGAACAGATCGGGTAGTATGCAACAGAAAATTACACTGGTTATTCCAACCCACAATCGTCACAGGTACTTGCAACGGGTATTGAAGTTTTATGCAAATTCCGGCATTGCTATTATAGTAGGCGACAGTACTTTACAGCCTTTAAACCCTGTTCCTTCAAACATCAGCTACCTGCATTTGCCAGGCTTATCGCTGCCTGAAAAATTAAAACGGTTAACGGCTGAAGTAAAAACGCAATATACCGTTCTTTGTGCCGATGATGATTTTATTATTACCGGGAGTATTTTCAAGTGCCTTGATTTTCTTGAACAGCATAGTGATTATGCAGTTGCGCAGGGCCGCATTATATGCTATAACAAAGAGGCGCTGTTAAAAAACGAAGTCAATTTTTCTGTAATATATAAAGAAGACGTAATTGAAAATAACGAAGAAGACCCGCTTGTGCGGTTAAAAAAACTTTTTGCCCCTTATCATGCTTTTTTTTACGGTGTGCACCGAACCGAAAACCTTCGGGATGCGTTTTCAAAAAACACCAAAGAGTTAAATCTTTTCTTAAATGAGTTTTTAACAGGCATTATACCCTTATACAGGGGTAAATCTATTGAGCTGCCTGTTTTATACCAGGTGCGGGAATATTCCCTTGTTTCTGACGATAAAACAACAACCGGCCTGTTTCATATTCTTAATAATGATCAATACAAAAACCAGTACGATCAGTATCTTGAGAATATATGCGAAATCCTGTCTCAGAAAGAGGGCGGTTCCCGGGATCGTTTAAAAGCCACGCTTCATTCCCTGCTTTGTGGCCTGTCAGATCATTTTGAAGAACTGAACAGCAATGCCCAAAAAGTATCGGTAAAAAAAAGAGTGGGCAGGCTGGTAAATTTCATTCCTGTAATTGGAAAAAAGATTGTCTCAAAAAGCCGGGCAGCAGAAAGAAATAAACAGATTAATGAAATGATACGGACAGAAGAAGATAAACAGGCATTAGCATATATAAGCGTATTTTTGCTGGAAAACCGGTGGGCAGTGTTGCCGGGTATTTAAAAAAACTAAACAGGTTCGGGCGCGCTGTGGTTTTTTAAAGTGCTATGCATCCGCACGTCCCTGGTCTTAATCCAAAAGTTTACTATTGAGTACAATTGCTCCTATAAAAAAAATTGCGGTTATTTACCTTGCATGGCTGCCTTATGGCCTGGAACACCTTACAGGTTTTCTCGATAGTTATAAAAATTTTAAGGCGGGCTATGCGCACGAATTAATAATAGCACTGAACGGAATTTCGTTAGTAACGCCAGCTGATGTACAACTGTTTCTTAATGAAGTGGCTAAGAGCCGCTTAGAAAATTATTCATTTCAAAAATTCGAAAAGGGCCAGGATATTTTTGTTTACAGTAAGATAGCCGATACTATTGATGCAGACTATATTTTATGTTTAAATTCATTTTCGGTCATAAAATCTCACAACTGGTTAAAATTGTATGTGAATAGCAGTAACGGACAAACCGGTGTAACCGGTGCAACAGGCTCGTATGCTTCCTATCCCGAAATGGAAGCCCGGAAATTCAAACGGCTCAGCAGTCCGGTAGAAAAGTTCAGACTGATTAAATATCTTATAAAGCTGAAGATATTCTATAACAGGGTTTTTCCTGCTTTTCCCAATCCGCATATAAGAACAACCGGTTTTTTTATAAAACGCAACTTATTTTTGAGCCTGGAAAAACGGTATCCCAAAAACAAAATGGAAGCTTATTATTTTGAGAACGGCATCAACAGTATGACGCGGCAGCTTTTAAAAAAAGGCTTGCACTGTATAGTGATTGATAAATATGGCTCCCCATACGATATAGATAAATGGCGCGCTTCACATACTTTTTGGGTTGCACAGCAGGAAAACCTGCTTATTGCTGATAACCGTACAGGAAGTTATGATGAGGCGGATGATGCAGCAAAAAAATATATGGAAACAGATGCATGGGGCAGATAACCGGCAGCAAAATACAATGACAAAATTTTCAGTTATATTACCGGTACGCAATGGCGGCAACCATATCGGGGAATGTATAAATAGTATTCTCGGGCAGGCGTATTTTAATTTTGAACTTTTAATACTGGAAAATAACAGCAGCGATGATACGCTCCGGATCATTCATTCATTTCAGGATGAGCGGATAAAAGTGTTTTCTTCCAAAACTGACCTGACCATTGAACAGAACTGGGGAAGGATACTTCAATTAAATAAGGCGGAATTTATTACACTTATTGGCCATGATGACGTTCTTGACAAGAGATATTTGCAGGAAATAAATAGTCTTATTGCCGAATACCCGGGTGCAGGGCTATATCAAACTCATTTCAAATATATAAATGCAAACGGGCAGGAAGTGAGGAAATGTAAACCTATGTTCCGCTATTATACACCCGAAAAAGCTATTGCTTATTTTTTGGAAGATAAGATCGACTTAATGGGAACGGGTTTTATGATGCGTGCAAAAGTTTATGATGAAGCCGGAGGCATTCCGCCTTACCCGAATTTATTATTTGCAGATATGCAGTTGATGATCGATATGGCAAAAAATGGCGGAATGGCCGTTTCTCTCCGGGAATTGTTCTCTTACAGAATACATCCGGCTGCTACAACCTCCGTTTCTTCAGATG
Source organism: Niabella sp. (assembly GCA_047606125.1). Lineage (GTDB taxonomy): Bacteria > Bacteroidota > Bacteroidia > Chitinophagales > Chitinophagaceae > Niabella. The sequence continues at coordinate 9,952 of JASGEW010000001.1, forward strand.
CCAAATTTTTAAATGCTTTCGGTCGCCTGGTAGATTATCTTGCTGACCTGGAAAACAAGGAACCGCGGTTAGCAGGTGCTATTCAAAATAGCAGCCCGGTTTTATTAAACAAGTACTGCCAGGGCATAACGCATAAAATTCTAAAAACAAATAAAAAAGACCGGCAAACACCCTCTGTGCGGGAAGCGATTGATATTTTCAGCGGATATAGTCAGCGGCTTTGTAATAATAAATATGCGCCTTTGTCGAACAAGGCTGTGCGATTAGGTAAAACGATCGATGCAAATCCATTGCTGCACTGGATTTTTATTATATTTAAAAAAATATACAAAAAACCAGTACTATAATTTCTTAATTACCTGATGCAATACTCCGTTATAATCGTAAACTATAAAACCCCGCAACTGGTTGTGGATTGTGTCAGCTCCATAAAAAAAGGCACCTGTAATAATATGGAGATCATTGTTGTTGATAACAAATCCGGTGATGGAAGCCGGGAGACAATTCTTACAGCCTACCCCGATATAATATGGATTGATATGGGCTATAATAGCGGCTTTGCAAGGGCGAATAATGCAGGTATTAAAATTGCAAAAGGTGAAATTGTTTTGCTGCTGAATGCTGATACAATCAATATAAACAATGCTGTTTACAAGTGTTTTACAAGATTGGAGCAGGACAGGTTTGTGGCCGCAGGAATACAATTACTAAACACGGACGGAACTCCCCAGATTTCGGGTAATTATATAATGAAAGGCGGGTTGAATTATTTGATGGCCTTACCTTATATAGGACGTTTTCTCAGGGCTGTTGCCTTAAAAAGCGGCACAAAAAAAACCAATGTACCCCATGCAACCGGTACAGTTGAAGTAGACTGGGTGAATGGTGCTTTTTTAATGGTAAAAAAAGCAGCAATTAAAACAGCGGGTCTGCTTGACGAAGATTTTTTCTTGTATGCTGAAGAAGCCGAATGGTGCAGCCGTTTAAAAAAAACAGGCCGGCTATGTATTTATGGCGATCTGAATGCTATACATCTGGAAGGATCATCAGCCAACAAAGCTTATGGTTCGGAGACAAAAGGTTATCAGAATCTTTCGGACAGGAAGGGGTACCAGGTAATGCTGTCTAATTTTGTACGCTTCAGGAAAGAATTTGGTGTGTTTTGGTATCTGTTTCACCTTGCAGTAAATCTAATAACCATTCCGGTTGCGCTTATTGTGGTGCTGTTTAAAACAATATTCCTCCGGCGGGAAATAAACAATGAATGGAAAGAGTGGGCAGGCTATTCAGCAAATGTATGGCGGTCGCTTAAATATTTTTTTACAATTGTTTTTAATAAAAGATACTTTTATAAAGTGCTGTGAAAACATCCGGGGCAAATATGGCTGGAAAAGCGAAATATTTAAAAGAAGTAGCCAACACTGAAATACAATAAGGTTTTAGCAGGAAATTTATGATGAAAAAATGTATTGAAAGAAGTTCACCAAAAATACCCTGTTGATAAACATTATGAAACAGTTAGGCTGCAGACTTGAGGTTAATGCCCGGGACGTTGCCTGATTCATTTCGCCATGGCAAATGCGATTACGATATGTTTTTTGTAACTTTGAGGCAGGAGCAATTAAGTGTAGGATACATGGAAATTATAATAAAAATAGACAGAAGGAGCAAGCAAGCCCAGGCCGTAATTGATATGCTTAAAACATTTGATTTTGTCAAGTTTGTAGGCGGAGAAGAAGAGGTTCCGGTTGAAAAAAAAGTACCTGCCGAATTGGGGGCGGATTATAGCAAAGAACAATTTGTAGCAGCAATTTCAAAAAAAGTGAATAAAGCCATTGCTAAAAAATGGTATGAAAAATCGGGTATAGCATATTAAGCAACAAATGATAGTTATAGCTGACAGTAATATTTTTTTTAGTGCTTTATTTACTCCCAAAGGAATAACTGCACAAATTCTTACCTCCAAAAGCAGTATTCAGTTTTTAGTTCCTGAATATTTGTATGAAGAGGTAGAAGAACATTTGCAAATGGTTGCAGATTATACAAGGAGGCCAAAAACAAAAATAAAACAGGACTTAAAACGATTAATGCTGAAAATAACTGTTGTTCCAACTGATGAAGTTCCTCTGATACACAGGCAGAAAGCCGCTCAAATAGTAGCAGATATTGATAGAGACGATGCTCCTTTTGTTGCGTTGCACTTTTACAAAAAACATAAAATATGGACAGGCGACAGGGTTTTAATAAACGGACTCAAAGCCAAAGGCTATGACATTTTTATCACCACAGACGAACTCAAAAACAAATTGTATAAAAAGTAGTTGCACCTTTGCCGGTGTCATGCCTGCGGCAGATAAATCGTGTCTTCGGCAGATGAATTTCACTGAACATTGATTGTCGTGTATTGAAAATTGAATATTCAACGGGCAATGCTCAGTTTTCAATGCTCATTTGCCTCATGCATTTTTTGGACTTTCCGCTTCCCTGACTTCCTGTCTTCCCGACCACTTAAAAACACACTCCGCTGTATATCAACAAAATATACAGCGGTTTTTTATTTGCAGTTACTATTGTAGTGCAGATTATTAAAATTTACGGTATTCACACCTGCGTGTGAAAGGTGGTCGGATTAGGTACCTCACACCACATGAGAGAATTTTTATTTCCTTAGCTTATCTGGACTGATATGCTTAAAACCCTTTCCAAATCCCACATTTCACCAATGGGCAGCTTTATTTGCGCCTCCCTGTATTTAGGGTAAAGCCCTAACCTATTTGTCAGCGTTGCGCTTTTAATGTTCAGTAAATCGCACAAATCCTTCCGGCTAACCAGCAACCGGCCTTTCACCCTCACTCCTTTTAAGTGCATAATCCGGAGGATACCCGGTCAAAATCGGGATAAGAACGGTCGGGGAAAACGGATAAAAAATTCGGACATTCCGGCAGATACCCGGTCAATAAAGGGTGAAAAACGAGTTTTTGGGGATTAAAATGGTTGTTGGTTTGTATCCCTTCGGCC
>JASGEW010000002.1:0-47519 GCA_047606125.1 Niabella sp.
TGCCGCCTTCCTTCGTTATGGTTCCATTGGCCGTTTCTCTTAAACTGATTTTTTTACCATCGGCCAACGTAAGCGTGGCGCCCACTTTACCCGGCGCAATATCAGCGGCAGCAACCGGCACAGGGGTTTGTTGCACGGGTCCTGCGCTCCTGTCTTTAAGCATATAAAGGCTGCATACGGCAATAGTTATAACAGCAGCAATGCCTGCGGCAATGCGCGGCCATAGCCGCACCAATCGCCTCTCAGGCAATCCTGCCCTGCGAGCGGCAAAAATCCTGTTCAGCACTTCCCGTTTCCGGCTTTCTGTAAGCGTATATTCATCAGGCTGGTTTTCAAAGGCTGTTGCCAGCAGATTTTCGAGCTCCCATGTATACAAAGGGTCGTGCACATAATCCCATAGCTCTGCTTCCTCCATTTCTGTTGATATGTCGCCCGACAGGTACCGGTTAAACAGTTCCCTGAACCTGGAAGCATTTTTATCCATCAATATTTTTTTGATTATAAATGGCATCACCCGTTATATTAAGATTGACAACAAAAGAAACGAACAGGGGTAAATGAATACAAAAAAAATTCAGCCGCCGGCATCAGCTTATAGCTTTCACTAATAAAAGAATGAGCAACGGGTAGCCGATCGAACGTTGTTTCAGGTACGCACGGATTTTAGCAAGCGCGTATTTTATATGTACATGAACGGTTTGAGGAGAAATCTGCATCTTTTCAGCAGCTTCTTCGTATTTTAATCCCTGCTGGTGACAAAGCTGGTAAGCCATTTTTTGTTGTGGAGAAAGAGTTTCCACGGCCTCGGCCACCGTGTTCACTATTTCTTTATAGTCGAGCTGCTCCAGTGTGGTACTGTCCGGCTCTTCTTTTGTTAAAAGGCCATCGCTATTCGATTGCACCTGCCGGGACAGCTGGCGAAGCACATTGAGCGAATGGTTTCGCACCAGCCGGTTCAGGTAAGCCCCAAAAACTTCTACTTCCGTCATCCTTTCCCTGGATTGCCACAGTTTCATAAATACTTCCTGCACAATATCGAGGGCCAGTTCCTCAGAACGTGTTACACGCTTTCCAAAGCCAAACACGAATGGCTGGTAGTGATTAAATAAAGCCGTAAAAGCCTGTTTATCGCCGGCAGCAATTTTCATCAGCAATTCTTTTTCACCAGAGAGTGATGTCAGGCTCATTTTTTAATGTTATTAATAGACGTGTTCCGGCAATACCGGGGACAAAATACTTATATTTTCATAAATACCGGAGAGGTATTCCCCGGGCTGGCAAATAAATTTTTAGCCGCATGGATCAATCCGTGAGCCAAAATATTGCAAACAGTCAACAGCCCCTTTAATGAAGATTTACATAATTCTTTACATCTTCAGCAACAATCGTCTTGCCGCTTAATATAACCAGGCGCTCTACCACATTACGCAGCTCACGTATATTACCGGTCCAGTTATATTCCTGCAATAATTTTATAGCCGACGCATCAATACCTTTTTTGGTAATTCCATAATCTGTACAGATGCTTTCCAGGAACTGATCGATCAGTTTTGGGATATCGTCCCTGCGATCATTTAATGAAGGCACGTGGATCAATATCACACTCAGGCGGTGATAAAGATCAAGCCTGAAATTCTTATTTTCAACTTCCTTCAGCAAATCCTTGTTGGTGGCAGCAATCACTCTTACGTCCACATTGATATCCTTATCGGCTCCTACCCTGGTTATTTTACCTTCCTGCAGCGCCCGCAGTACTTTTGCCTGCGCACTCAGGCTCATGTCGCCGATCTCATCCAGGAATAAAGTACCGCCGTTGGCCTGTTCGAATTTCCCTATTCTTTGTTTTACAGCCGATGTGAAAGACCCTTTTTCATGACCGAATAATTCAGATTCGATCAATTCGGCAGGGATGGCCGCACAATTCACTTCCACAAGAGGATTGTTATTCCGTAAGCTCTTTTCGTGGATCCAGCGGGCTACCAGTTCTTTGCCCACACCGTTTTCTCCCGTAACCAGCACACGGGCCTCTGTGGGCGCTACCTTATCTATAGTATCTTTTATTTTTTGTATAGGCTCCGAATCGCCCACCATTTCCTGCACCCGGTAAATTTTTTTCTTTAACACTTTAGTCTCCGTAACCAGCGTACCTTTTTCGAGCGCATTTTTTATGGTAATCAGCAACCTGTTAAGATCAGGAGGCTTTGAAATAAAGTCGTAGGCGCCGCTTTTCACTGCTTCCACGGCCGTTTCAATAGTGCCATGTCCCGATATCATAATAACCGGTACGTCCGGCATGGTTGCCAGGGCTTTTGCCAGGAACTCGAGCCCGTCCATCTTTGGCATTTTAATATCGCACAGCACTGCATTAAACTGCTGTTCAGAAAAGAGCCTGAAACCCTGCTCCCCATCAGCGGCCTCCTGTGTTTTATATCCTTCAAAAGAAAGAATTTCCACAAGTGTTTTGCGGATGGCTACCTCATCATCAATCACTAAAATTGAGGGGGCATTGTCGCTCAGCTTTGTTTTATGGGGCACTCGGTATAAAAGTTTTAAATTTAAAAAATTAAGGTCTAAGCTAAAAATCCATGGGCTGTCACCCACGGATTTTCTTATTGTCCTTTATAAAATCTTATATAATTATTTTTCAAGATACATCACTTCTTTAACCAGTTTCACGGTGCGGGCTACATCCGGTAATGCCGCCGCAACAAGATTAGGCGCATAATGTAAGGGTGCATCTGCCGCTGTGATGCGGCGGATCGGCGCATCCAGATAATCAAATGCATCTTTTTGAACGTTGTACGAAATTTCAGAAGAAACAGATGCAAACGGCCATTGTTCTTCCACAATCACCAGCCTGTTTGTTTTTTTGATGCTGTTTACGATGGTGGGAATATCGAGGGGACGTATGGTTCTCAGGTCAATCACTTCTGCATGAATGCCTTCTTTTTCCAGCTCTTCCGCCGCGCCCAGCGCTACTTTCATCATTTTATTAAAAGATACGATCGTTACATCGGTACCTTCTTTCTTTATATCGGCTTTTCCTAATTCGATATAATATTCTTCTTCGGGCACCTCCATTTTATCGCCGTACATCTGCTCACTTTCCATAAACATTACCGGATCTTCTTCATACCGTATTGCCTGTTTCAGTAAACCCTTCGCGTCATAAGGATTGCCTGGAGACACAACTTTAATACCCGGAATATTGGCATACATCGCTTCAAAAGCCGTGCTGTGCTGTGCACCTAACTGACCGGCAGACCCATTGCCGCCCCTGAACACGATGGGGCAGGATATTTGCCCTCCGCTCATGGCCAGCATTTTAGAAGCAGTATTCAAAATCTGGTCCAGTGCCAGCACTGCAAAGTTCCAGGTCATAAACTCCACAATAGGCCTCAATCCACTTTGCGCAGCACCCACACCTACGGCAGTAAAACCCAGCTCGGAAATGGGGGTATCAATCACTCTTTTGGGTCCAAATTCTGCCAGCATCCCCTGGCTCACTTTATAGGCGCCATTGTATTCGGCAACCTCTTCCCCCATCAAAAACACCCGGTCGTCCCTTCTCATTTCTTCAGTCATTGCTTCCCGTAAAGCTTCTCTAAATGCTATTATTCTTGCCATGCTATTAAAGTCTGTTCTTTTAAAGTGGGGCAAATTTAAACGTAAAATGTAGAATATTCAATATAAAATATAAAATATTCAATATTGCAGGGATTTTATCTTTGTATAATGCAATCTCATTATCCTCTTATTATTATTGGCGGAGGCCCTATTGGCATGGCCTGTGCCCTTGAAGCTCAAAAAAACAATATAGATTACGTTATTCTGGAAAAAGGATGCCTGGTAAATTCGATATACCATTACCCGGTGAATATGACATTTTTTTCCACCTCAGAAAGACTGGAAATTGGCGGGGTACCCTTTGTGTCGAACAATGCAAAACCCACCAGGAATGAAGCGCTTGAGTATTACAGGCGCGTTGCCCAGAGTTTCAGCCTCAATATCCATTTATTTGAGCAGGTTGTTACTGTTAAAAAAGAAGCCGGTGTTTTTAAAATAAAAACAGACAAAGCCCGTTATACCGCAGGCAATATTATTATTGCCACAGGATTTTACGATATTCCTTATTTATTGAATATCCCCGGCGAGAACCTGCCCAAAGTCACCCATTATTACAGCGATCCGCATTTCTACGCGTTTCAGAAAGTAGTGGTGGTGGGCGCCATGAATTCGGCAGTGGATGCGGCCCTGGAAACTTTCAGGAAAGGTGCCGCTGTAACTATGGTAATCAAAGGCGGCGAAATAGGGTCCCGCGTGAAATACTGGGTACGGCCCGATATTGAAAACCGGATACAGGAAGGATCCATTAAAGCCTATTTCCGCTCCGCCCTGAAGGAAATACGCGAACAGGAAGTGGATATACAAACGCCGGAAGGGTTAATCACCATTCCCAACGACTGGGTGATTGCAGCCACCGGCTATCAGCCTGACTTAAAGTTTCTGGAAGATGGAGGGGTTGCATTAAGTAACGATGCCGTAAGATGCCCGGCTGTAAACCCCGACACACAGGAAACCAATGTTCCCGGTTTATATTTAGCCGGCGTAATATGCGGGGGAATGAATACACACAGGCTGTTTATTGAAAACTCGAGAGTGCATGCAACGCTGATTATGAAGAGTATTGCTGAGAAGGGAAGAGATTTGAGCATTTAAGATTGAAAAGTTGTTGAAGATAGTTTAATGGTTGTTTTTTGCTTTCTGCCTCACGCCTTTAGCTTTAGGCCGGACACATACAACCTGAAACCCGCAATAAATAACAAATGAACAAACTGAACGACTCCATAAAATCAGCGCAGTTACGCAGGCATAAAACCATTGCAACAGGTTTATTTCTGTTGATGGTAGTTATATATGCAGTTGCTGCCTGGCTGCAAAAAACGCATTCAAACGCCGGGCTGGGCTATCTAAGGGCTTTTGCAGAAGCAGCCATGGTAGGCGCACTGGCCGATTGGTTCGCGGTAACAGCATTATTTCACCATCCGCTGGGCATACCCATTCCACACACTAATCTTATTGAGAACAGTAAAAAAAGAATTGGCGACAACCTGGGCGGTTTTGTAGTTACTAACTTTTTAAATGCCGCAACAATAAAACCATATATTCAAAAGCTGGATACCAGCGCGCTGCTTACCCAATGGCTGGGCAATGAAAAGAATATTGAAATACTGGTTACTGAAATTTCCCGGTTGCTAAAAGATATTATTACCAAGGCAGATGGCCCCACAATAACCCGCTTTATTACTACCAGATCAGAAGCATTATTAAAAGATATAAAACTGAACGAAGTAGTAGCATCGGGGCTCGATATAATTATACAGCGCGGCGATGATGCCCGTATACTGAATTACCTTGTAAAAAAAATCAGGGCCTATATAATGGATAATGAAGAAATGATACGTAAAAGGGTGAAACAGGAAAGCCATTTCTTAATACCTGGTTTTGTAGACAATATAATCGCCTCAAAAATTACCAGCGGGCTTGCAAAATACTTATCGGAAATTGAAACAGATCCGGCTCATAAAATAAGGAATGATATTAACAGGCAATTGCAATCGTTCATTCGTGATATCAAACACAATCCCAAATGGCAGCACGAAATGCAGGATATAAAAGACAGTATCCTGAGCGGCGATAAAATTCAGCAATACGCCGCCACAATCTGGAAACAGGTGCAAACAGGCATTATCACGGATCTGGATGGCGAAAGGTCTGCCATACAATTGTATTTAAAAAAAACAATCAGGGAAATGATCACCAACCTGCAAAACGATGCAGCTATGCAAAAAAAGCTAAACGGCCGGGTTCAATATTATGCCTATAAATATATTTTGCAACATACGCAAAAAGCCGGAGAACTGATCAGCAATACAGTTGGCAATTGGCAGGGTAAAGAATTAAGTAATAAGCTCGAACTCGAAGTAGGTAAAGACCTGCAGTTCATCCGCATCAATGGCACTTTGGTAGGCGGTCTGGTAGGTCTGCTCATTTATGTCATCACTCAATTCATTCAAAACAGTTAGGCAAAAGTATTCACATATAAAACAATCCTTGCTTCAAGGCACTCATTATGTATACGCAAATTACATTCCATAATATACAGCCCGACATTAAAGATATACTTATCGCTGCACTTCAGGATGATGCAGAAGGCTTCGAAGAAGAGGCTGCTCATTTAAAAGTAATCTTTCTGCAGGATCATTTTGATGAGGCCCTTGTGCACCAGGTAGCAGGCACCTACCATCTTTCTTACGAACAAAATGAAATAGGCGAACAAAACTGGAATGCGCTGTGGGAGTCAAATTTCGATCCTGTAGTTGTTGATGATTTTGTTGGCATCCGGGCCGCTTTCCATCAGCCGGTAAAAAATGTACGGCACGAAATCATTATTACGCCCAAAATGAGCTTTGGCACCGGACACCATGCCACCACTTACCTGATGATGAAGCAAATGGGCAAAACCGATTTCAGCAACAAAACAGTTTTTGATTTTGGTACCGGTACCGGCGTGTTAGCCATCCTGGCCAAAAAACTCGGGGCAGCCTGCACAGTAGCCAGCGACATTGATGAGTGGAGCATTGAAAACGCAGGGGAAAATTTCGAAAAAAATCGCACCCCGGATATAAAACTGGTACATTCCGGCACTGTTGTCACTTCCGAAAAATTTGATATTATACTGGCCAACATCAACAGGAATGTTTTACTGGATAACAGCTTTTTGCTCGCCGCACAGTTAAACAAGAATGGCAGGCTTCTTTTAAGCGGTATACTGGAAGAGGACGAAAAAATAGTAACAGCATCTTATACCCAAAATGGCCTGACGCAAGCTTTAAAAACACAAAAAGAGAAATGGATATGCCTGGTTTTTAATAAAACATAATCAAAAACAGCATATCTACTCACATCAAAATTAAAATACTATATTTGAACTTTATATTGGGATTAACTTTGACTTAAAAACGTAGCATGCTGGAGCTTTTGTTAGTTATTTGCGCTTATTGTCTTGGAAGTATTCCTACATCCGTTTGGGTAAGCCGTAGCTTTTTCAATATTGATATAAGAGATTATGGCAGTGGAAACGCCGGTGCTACCAATACTTTCAGGGTATTGGGGCCAAGGTGGGGGACATTTGTAATGATCTGTGATGTGCTTAAAGGTTTCCTGGCCGTCAAACTTTCTGCTTTATTACCGGAGTATAGCTCAGAAATAGCGTTTCTGAATATGCAGCTGATTTTAGGGATCGCTGCTGTTTTAGGCCACATCTTCCCGATCTGGGCCGATTTTAAAGGGGGTAAAGGCGTAGCAACTTTATTTGGCCTGGTCATAGGTATTTCTCCATGGACGGCGCTTGCATGTTCCGGCGTCTTTCTTTTAGTGCTTTATTTAACCAGATTTGTATCTCTCAGTTCCATATTGGCCAGCATTGCGTTTCCTGTATTCATCCTGATTATCTTTAATGTGGACAATCATTTTTACAGGGTATTTGCGGTGGCGGTTGCATTGCTGGTAATACTTACCCATCAAAAAAATATCGGCCGTATTATCCGCGGCGGGGAAAGTAAGATCCCTATTTTTAAAAACAGGGATAAAAGAAAACACCGGAATCAAAATTAACATCAGTTAGTTTCTTACTTCCACATCATTTTGTTTTACCTGCAAAGGTGCCTTTTGCTTTTTGGTATAATGATTGGTATCATTTACTATGCTGAACTTGTTTAAATTTTGAAAATCTGAACAAATAGATCGTGAAAGAGACCACAACGATACTGGTGTCACAGCAAAAGCACAACGTTGTGAGACCTTTGTGTCGTTAAGTCTTTGTGTTTATTCAAAAAAGAACATGTTGACTGAAGTTTAAACAAGTTCGCTATTTGATAAACTAAAACAAAACGCATGATAAAAAAATAATCAGTTTTGTGGGTGTTGCTGCCATTACGGTTTCCTGCTCCACCAATGCTGTTACATGCAGAAGCCAGTTTAAATTACTGCCCGAATCCCAGCTGCAGCAGATGGCTGTTACGGAGTATCAGTCCTTTTTATCGGGTAATAAAGTAGTAGCGCCCAATACCGGCAACAGGGATGCAGAAATTGTAGGACAAAGGATTGTGAGGGCTGTTACCGATTATTTCAGGGAGCATAACCTGGGGCAGAATTTGCAGGGGTATCAATGGGAAACCAGGCTGGTTCAAAGTAATGAAGCTAATGCCTGGTGTATGCCCGGGGGAAAAATTGTCGTGTATACAGGTCTTTTGCCTATTACTAAAAATGAGGCAGTTTTAGCTAACGTTATGGGTCATGAAGTTTCCCATGCCCTGTTTGGCCATACCAATGAAAGAATGAGCCAGAGCATTGCCGCCCAATATGGTGGCAGCGTTGTAGACTCATTTTTGGCCAATAAATCATCTGCCGGTATGAGAACGATATTTGGTACCGCTGTAGGGCTGGGCTCGCAGGTGGGTATTCTGGCATTTTCAAGAAAACAGGAACTTGAAGCCGATCGGTATGGGATGATCTGGGCAGCCATGGCAGGGTATAACCCGCATGAAGCCATTGGCTTATGGCAAAGAATGCAGGCAAAAGCAGGAAGTGGCGGCACCCCTGAATTTTTAAGCACGCACCCCGGCCCGGAACACAGAATTGAACAGCTTCAAAAATATATGCCAGAGGCGATGAGGTACTACAAACACATTAACAAGTAATTATATATTTATAATATATAATATTAAATGTATTATCTATCAATAGTTAATACATTTTTTGTTAAATATAATGCCCAAACCACAAATTTGGGTTACCTTTGCGCAACAATTCAAGGCTTGTTAATAACATTAACCGGACTTAAAATATCTGGTATTTTTTTAATAAATCCCCCACAAGTTCTATGATTCAGACAGTTTTTGAAAAACTACAGTACGCAGAAGAAAAGAATCTTTTAATTCAGGGTTTACCATCATCAATTGAAAAACAGTTCAATAAGCTTTCATTCGCCAAAAACATGACACCGCTATTAAGATCAAGGAAACTTGACTTTGCCCTTGTCTTTGCGGTAAATGAAAACCAGTTGAACGGTATTTTAAATGACGTGATGCCTTCTTTAAAAGAGAACACAAAGTTTTGGGTGGCGTACCCCAAAATCACTTCCAAGATTGTAACGGATCTTAATCGTGATCGTAGCTGGAACAGGCTTACCAAAGAAGGTTATGCCGGGACTGATAATGTTGAACTGGACCATGTATGGACAGCGACCAGGTTTGAGAGATGCAAAGAAGAGCGTGGCGCTGCCGTTTCAAATGAACGAAAAAGGCAGGCGCAGCTGGTTTAAGTAACAATGTTTCGTTATTGACCCGGTATGGTTAATTACCGGGTTTTTTATTGATGAGATATTTTTCAGCAGACTGCCGTCAGACACTGTGTTTCTAAAAAACGCTCTTATTTGCGGCATAGTTATTGTAAATAGCAGGATAAATCTAATGACATGAAAAAAATAATCTTACTAGCAGGGGCATTTTGTATGGCAGGCTTTGTATCGCACGCTCAAACACAAAAAGGCTGGTACATCATCGGGGGAAGCATCGCCAATATTGGCGGCAATACAAATGAGAAAAGTTTCAATTTATCAATTAATCCCAAGGCAGCCTGGTTTATCAAGGATAATTTTGCAGTTGGCGGGCAGGTAACACTGGGATTTGATGCAGGCAGAGGCAGGGGGCCCAATATTAATTACTCGATAGGGCCAATGGCGAGATATTATTTTACCAATGAGCAGGTGAGCCTGGTAAAAAATACGGTATTTTTTGCTGAAGCAAACGCCGGTATCGGCGGCGTAAACGGCGGGGGCGAATCCACTAATGGTTTTGATGCGGGCATTGGGCCTGGACTTGCTTATTTTGTAACAGACAATGTTGCGCTTGAGGCGCTGGCAAAGGCTAATGTCACTACCGGGTTCGGATCGAACGGCGTGGCGTTTAAACCTAATCTGAGCATAGGTTTCCAGATCCACTTACCGGGATCTAAAATACAAGCGATCAGAAGCGATTTCAAATAACTTATCCTGTGTGAAATATTATCCTATGCGAATTTAAGTAAACCGGTTCATCAGGCATGAGCCGGTTTTTTATATTGGTACCTATAATGCGTAAGGGATAAATTAGTGAATAATGTTTCAGACCTCACCCGCCACAGCGGGCAGGCTCCCCAATCCGTCTTCCGCCACGGCAGACACAGCCGGAGAGGGGAGCTAAAACCGAATAAGACAAAATCACTTTTTTACATCCTTGCAGAGTATCGCTAAAATGTTCTTCTCATTCCTCGTCTGTGTCTGCATTATTTTTCATATACACCAGGTAATCGCCGGCTGCCATGTCAAAAGCTTTTGAACCTGCAAAATCAATCAATGTTTTAGAAAAAGCATTTTTAAACTCCCCATTCAGGCGTTCATCGGTTATAGTAAATGGAACTTTATCGCGCGAAAGGTTTAATATTACCAGCACTTCATTATCTCCGTTTTTACGCAAATAGGAAAAAATTTTATCGTCGGCGGTAGTGGATAGCTTATAGGTTGTAACTGCATTGTCGCCCCCTCTCAGGGCCGGGTTACCGGCATGAAGGCTGAGCAGTATCTTATAAAAATCGTGCAGTTCATATTTGCCGGTCCAGGGTATCGGGTCCCTGTCAAAAAATTGTATTCTTTTATCTCTTAGCGGCAATTCCTGGCCGCTGTAAATCAGCGGTATACCATTCCAGGTGCAACTAAACACTGCTAATGCCTTTGCGATATCGCCATACTTCTCATACTCTGTGCCGTTCCAGCTGTTCTCATCGTGGTTGCTGGTAAACCAGGCACGCATACTGCTACCGCCGATAGTATCGTATTGCTGCAGGAGGTTGTACAATTCGTGCAGGGGCAAATGCTGTTTATAATACTCCTCAGTTTTGTGCATCCATTTCCAGGAATAACTGGCGTCGAACACTTTTCCATACTCCGGGTTTTCCAGCTCATCAAACTCGCCCAGCCAGAATAATGGCTTTACAGTATCTAACTGCTGGCGTGCTTCCTGCCAAAAATCCACTTCGACCCACGAGGCCAGGTCGCAGCGAAATCCGTCTATACGACACTCATTTACCCAAAATTTCATGGCACTGATCATTGCTTTGCGCAGCTCCGGGTTTTTATAATCCAGCTCAATAATATCATCCATGCCGCTTGCCACCCGGAAAGTGCCGGTAGCAGTATCATGCAGATAATAATCCGGGTGTGTTTTTGTCCACACATGATCCCAGCCTGTATGGTTGGCCACCCAGTCGATGATCACTTTAAATCCCATTTGATGCGCCGTGTCCACCAGTCTTTTAAAATCATCCAGTGTGCCAAATTCAGGATTGATGGCTGTATAATCCGAACAGGCATAATAACTGCCTAAAGAGCCTTTCATCTTTTCTTGAGCTATGGGAGTAACCGGCATAAACCACAGCACCTGCACGCCCATATCTTTCAGCCGGGGCAGTTCTTTTGCAAAAGCGTTAAAAGTGCCTTCGGGTGTGTATTGCCTTACATTTACTTCGTAAATATTTGCCGTATATTTCCAATCCGTATATCCGTTTGTTACTGTCATAGCATCTTTTTTTATTGCTGTTTTCGCTTTATCTTCCCGGGGCATAAGTTTACAGGAAACAACCACCGATATACCTAAAAGCAAGGCTGCCATTCTGCCCATACAGTTCTTTTCGATGAAAGATAATGAATATTTTTTAAGGCATGTCTGATATTTTTAACAGTTAAAACAGAGGACATTCCCTCACCTATTCCAGGTGCTACCGCCATGCGCTCCATGTCTTTTCAGGTACAGACAGCAGCAATCCCCTTTACCGGTTATCTTTGCAGTTATGAAGCAGTTTGAAGTACCGGTTTTTTACAGGAGCGCACTTATATCGGCTGTTAAAAGGCACCGGAAAGAAAAGGATAAACTAAAGAAGGATTTTGCACCCACCCTGCTCAATTTCGGGCCGGTACACATTTATCTGGCCAGGCATTTCGGTTTTTGTTATGGGGTGGAAAATGCTATAGAAATTGCTTTTAAAACAGTTGAGGAAAATCCCGGAAAGCGCATTTTTCTGCTTAGCGAAATGATCCATAATCCGCAGGTGAACGAGGATCTTGTACATCATGGTGTGCGTTTTTTACAGGACACTTACGGCAATGAACTGGTGTCTTTAGATACTTTAACCAGTGACGATATTGTGCTGATACCCGCATTTGGCACCACGCTCACTATTGAAAAGAAGCTGAACGAAATTGGTATTCCCACTGAGCAATATAATACCACCTGCCCGTTTGTTGAAAAAGTATGGAACAGGAGCTCGGCTATCGCACAAAAAAATTACACTATTATCATCCATGGTAAACCCAGTCACGAAGAAACGCGGGCTACTTTTTCGCATGCGGCCGCTAATGCGCCGGCCGTTGTTGTAAATGATATGCAACAAACACAACGCCTGGCGGCTTACATCAAAGGCGAGCTGGATCCGCAGGCCTTCTATACAGAATTTAAAAACCAGTATAGCGAGGGATTTAATATTACTAAAGACCTGGAAAGGATAGGTGTTGTTAACCAAACCACCATGCTGGCCAGCGACACACAGGCAATTGCCGATTACCTGAAACAGGTGATGATTGAAAAATATAGCCTGGTAAAAGAAACGATCGGTGATCGCTTTGCGGATACCCGCGACACACTTTGCTACGCTACCAATGATAACCAAACGGCGGTTGCCGCCATGCTGGATACGCCTGCTGATTTTGCAATAGTAGTTGGCGGTTATAATTCGTCCAACACCTCGCACCTTGTTGAGTTATGCGAAGAAAAACTGCCCACTTATTACATCAGCAGCGCTCAAAAGATCATTAGTGAAAAAGAGATGCTGCATTATAATTTTCACACCAAACAGGAGCTGTTAACGGGTAACTATCTGCCTTCAAGCAACCCGGTAAAAATATTGATCACCAGCGGCGCTTCCTGTCCCGACGCGCTGGTGGAAGAAGTAATTGAAAAAATTATACGTTTTTATCCGTCATCAAAAACAGTTAGCGAAATGGCCGAATTTTTTGTTTAATCATCCGTTAAAATAGCGAATCACCTGCACATCTTCGCGGCGAAAAACGTCTGCTTAATCCTGGTATTCCGTTTCAAGTAATTGTTGCAACTGTGCAGTGGCAAGCGCCAGGTTTTCCCTGATGATTTTATAGCTGTTTATCACTTCTTCACCGAGATCGTTTTTTCCCGCACTTTGCTCAAGCAGTTCAAAATGTGGTTTTAAACGATTACCCACAATCACTATTACAGATGATTTGAGTTTATGGGAAATCATTTTTATTTCTGAATAGTTTTTATCCTGAACCGCGAGCTCCAATTCGCTTAACTGTGCAGGCGCCTGCTGCAAAAACAGCTCCATTACTTCCTTTTCAAACTCCCGGTTGTTATCGGAAAATTCCCGCAGATAGCTAAGATCAATTAAAGAACCGGAGGATACAGGTTGCCGTTGCGCTGCAGTGGCCAATGGCTTAAAGTGGCTCCCGTTATCAGCGTTTGTTTCAGTGTGGTTCTTTTTAAGCAGACTGGCTATCTTTTCAAACATCTGCCTAGTATTAACAGGCTTGGTAAGATAATCGTTCATCCCTGCCTGGAGGCATCTTTCTTTTTCGCCTGCCAGAACATGCGCGGTAAGCGCAATAATCGGAACATCCAGCCCCAACTCATTCCTGATATATTTAGTGGTGTTGTAACCATTCATATCGGGCAGTTCTATATCCATTAACACTATATCATAGGCATTTTTTTTTATTTTCTCCAGTGCCTGTGTGCCGGTTTCCGCAATATCCATTTGTAAATCGTATCCCATAAAAATGCTGGAGATCAGTTTTATATTTAGCAGATTATCTTCTACTACCAGTACTTTTAATCCTTCAAGAAAGGACAGATCATTAACGGCTGCCAATTTTGTATCGTTTGTGTGTGCTGAATTATCAAAATTATTAAACGGCATTACGAATGTGAACATCGATCCCACGTCCGGCTCACTGGTTACCGAGATAGTACCGCCCTGGCTCTCCACTATATGTTTGGCAATACTTAAACCCAAACCTGTGCCGCCGTAATACCTGGTTGTTTCGGCTCCCGCCTGCTCAAAGCGTTTGAAAACCCTTGTCAGCTTATCCTTGGATATGCCGATGCCGGAATCTTTGATATCAAATTTTATGGTGGTATGTTTATCATCAATGCCAACAAGTTTAGCAAAAATCAGCACACTTCCTTTTGGCGTAAACTTAATAGCGTTATCAATAATATTGGTTATTACCTGTGTCAGCCTTACCGGATCGCCCAGCACAATACCCGGTATATGTTCATCGCATTCGTAGCTAAGAATTACCCCTTTGTTGCGGGCCTTTGCCTGGTAAAGATTGCAGGTTGAACTTAAGATACCATCAATGCTCAGCGGATGTTCCTCAAACACCATCATATTCGATTCCAGCTTGGAGAAATCCAGTATATCGTTCAACAGGCGCAGCAGGCTTTCTCCTGCCGAGCGGATAATGCGTACATATTCGTTGTCCTGTTCTCCCAGATCTTCCTTACCCAGCAGCTCGGCAAAACCCAGGATCGCATTTATCGGCGTTCTTATTTCGTGACTCATATTACTGAGAAAAGATTCTTTAAGTTTTAAAGATTCTTCTACCAGTTTTTTTGCCTGGATCAATTCGCTTTCAACCGCTTTCAGGTTCGTGATATCATCAAAAACACAGATCGCGTATTCTATTTTTCCCTGTTCATTATACAGCGGGATCGAACTGATTCTGAAGGGAATTTCCTTTCCATCAACCGTTAAAATGGTTTCATTAAACCCTATATTTTCCTCACCTTTTATAGCATTTGTGATCAGCAGCTTATCCCGCAAATCGGGTTTAAGCGTTCCTTCCTGCGTATAAATATTTTCCCGTGTTTCAAAAACTTTTCCATCTGCCAGCAAATGCCCTTTCAGCAATTCCACAGCTTTATGATTAGCATGGTATTCATTACTGTTACTGTTAACAATAATCACCCCCACCGGCAGTTTATCCAGGATACTTTCAAGCCTGATCTGGGATTTCAGCAGCAGCTTCTCGGTGTTGACCAGCCTTTGATATATTTTTCGTATGTACAGCAGGGTCAGTAAAATAATGATGGTAGCAATAATGACACAGAGTGTTACCGAATAAATAACCTTATCGAAGTCACTATTTGCTCTTTTCAGTTTTTGAGACTGTAATTCTTTCTCAGCGTTTATAAACTGGTAAATATTAAAGTTCAGCTTATCGATCAACATACTTTCTTCGCGGCTGTTCAGAAAATTCCAGGCGGTTAAAAAAGAAACATATTCTCTTTTTACAACCAGGCTGTATGAAAATGTCCGCAGCTTTTCCAGAAAAACATTAATGCTGTCGAGCAGCACTCTTTGTTTATAAGCAAGAGGCATTGTTTTCAGAGAATTGACGCGCTTTGTTAAAAGCCGGCCTGCAATGTCGAGGGAGCGTATATACGACGAATCGCCTGTCATAATATATTGCCGCCATGAAGACCTGACATCCTGCACTGCATTTAAGATATCCTGGGAATGTGTGATTACAAATCCTGAAAGATTTACATCTTTCATAGACTGTTTGTACTTTATTGTTTTTGAGTTAGCATACAGCCCTAACCAAATCAATATCAATATGCTTAAAATAAGCGCAACAGTAATCTTTACTTTTTCGGTAATATTTATAGTCCATAATTTGCTCATCAAGTGCCGGGCTGGTTATTTGCTGCAGCCTGGATATTAGTTACTCAGGCTATAAATGCAACTGTAAATGTAATAAATAATCATATACTATATATTAAGGCATAAAAGTTTTTCGTGATTGATTGTTTTTCTCCATACCCCCTATTATTAGTTATTTTCAATTCACCGGAATTGGTCTATTTTTGTTCCTGTATCACTAACATCTGAGAGAAAACAAAATATTATATGAAAAATCCCCTAGCTAAATTCATGCTGTCCAGATATTGGAAGCGCCCCAGAAAAGTGAATAATTTTACGGAAACGCTCCGCCAGGCCCATATCGAAAAGAAATGGTGGATGGGCGAATCCCGGTTTTCCGATCGCAAACCGGGATTAATGACCGGAAATTCCGGCCATCCTGATCCGCTTATGGAAGTAAGTTACCCGGAATTCTAATCCGGATTTTTATTAAAAGGTTTTTGGAAAAACAGGATTATTCCCTACCTTTGCCGTCCCATTAAGGCCCCGTAGCTCAATTGAATAGAGCATTTGACTACGGATCAAAAGGTTTCAGGTTTGAATCCTGACGGGGTCACTAAAAAGTCTCAACAGAAGTTGAGGCTTTTTTGTTATAAAAATTGCGTAAGCTATCCGAAATATACATTTCTAACTAATTAATTTTCAATTAATTAAGAATATATGGCTTTGAAAATGCTATCAAACTTTTATTTTGAATTGATGCCATTTCCGATAGAAATTTTTGCACTTCTATTTTGCCATTTCGACCTTGATTTTAAAATTTGCAAACAATTTGCAAACAAAATTTTTCCCAGTGGAGTTAAAGAACTTTTGATTATTAAAATTAATCAATTTAAAATAAAACTCGTAAATAACTTAATAGCAGTTGCTTAATATTTGCCTCAATTGAGTAATAAGCCATTAATAAAAAAGGGCTTATAGCCCTTCATCAGCGAAGCTGTAATAACCTTCACTGGTAACAATAATGTGGTCTAACAATTTAATATCCAATAATTCGCCGGCAGACTTTATTTTTTGCGTAATATACTGATCGGCTGCGCTCGGCGTGAAATCTGAACTTGGATGATTGTGCGATATAATGATGCTCAAAGCGGTTGCCTTTAAAGCTACAACAAACACTAATCTTATATCAGCAATGGTAACAGTAGTACCACCCGATGAAAGGTTAACAGCAATATTTCAATTTTATCAAAACCGCCATTGGGTATCATTTGGATTTGGATACTCAACTTTTCAGTTAGTGCTACTGCTACAAATAATTCCAATGGCAAAAACTCATTCTACAGCAGCCATTTTTATTGCTTTTGTTTAGCTGCTTCGTCTTCTTCAAGCAGCTTTTTAATGTGCAGGAGGTCATCATAACGAACTTCCGCATAAAATCCTTTTAGAGTTCCTTCTTTTAAAGATATCAAACTATCCTGGATAAACTGGGGTGTGTTAAAACTGGTAACTCCAGGGTTAAGTTTCATTACCATTGGAACATCTACATTTTTAAAACAATCTTCTAACTCTTGTATTTGCTGGCGTGTAATTTCCATTGTAAATTAAAGATTACATCTGTTATATAATTCATTAGTAGAAACGCCCAAGTTAATAACCCATGGTAATCCTGGGTAACAATTTTTAAGAATTCATCAAAACAATTTCAGTTGTTGTTCCCCAGTTTCATTTTTTCTCTCAACAGGTATTTCAAAATTAGAAAGACCCACACCTAATAGTCTTATTTTCCTGCCGGTTAAATCGGTTTTATCCAGTATGGTTTTTACTATGTTCATAATACCTGTTTTATCATTAGTCAGTTCCAAAAGTGAATAGCTGCGTGTTATAATAGCAAAGTCATGAAATTTAAACTTAACCGTAACTGTCCTGCCTTTTAGCTCCGAACGTTGCAGTCTTGCAGCAAGCCGTTCGGAAAGTATGTCCAGTTCAGCTAACATAGCTTCCTTCGTAATTAAATCTTCCTGGTAGGTATCTTCTACACTAACAGATTTTGTTTCCCTGTCGGGTTGCACCGGCCGGCCATCAATACCCCGCACAATCTGATAATAAAACTTACCTGGCTTCCCGAAATGCTGTATCATTTCCGCTTCAGATAATTTTTTCAAATCTGCACCGGTATGCAAACCCATTGTCTTCATCTTTGCTGCCGTTACTTTACCTACCCCATGAAATTTTTCTACTGGTAACTGCTCCATAAAAGCTTCTATTCTTGAGGGGCCGATAAAGGTTAACCCGTCCGGCTTATCCATATCCGAAGCTATTTTAGCAACAAACTTATTAATGGAGATACCGGCAGATGCCGTAAGGTTTAGTTCTTCTTTGATAGCCTGCTTAATCTTCCCGGCAATATCTATAGCATAGCCGATGCCTTGTTTGTCGTTAGTTACATCCAGATAGGCTTCATCTAATGAAAGCGGCTCTATTATATCTGTATAGCGATGAAAGATTTCATGGATATGTCTGGAAACAGCTTTATACGCATCAAAACGGGGGTAGATGAAAATGGCTTCCGGACAAAGGCGTTGCGCCGTTTTGGAAGGCATTGCAGAGCGAATGCCAAACTTTCTCGCTTCATAGCTGGCCGTTGCTACTACGCTGCCTCGTCCTTCGGGGGAGCCTCCTACAATTAGCGGCTTACCACGATATTCAGGAAAATCCCGTTGTTCAACGGAAGCATAAAAAGCGTCCATATCAATGTGAATAATTTTGCGGTATGTTATGCCTTCATCCATTCCGTTATATTTCTGCAAACCTGAAAATTACCTGAAATTTCTCCCTTCCGGAAACAGTTCTTCCTGTCTCACCTGTCTTATCTGTGTCTTTTTGTTTTCAGCAGGAAAAGGAAATCCATCGTTCTCATCGCATGGAGATAATGTCAAAACAGGAACATCTTCTTCATTACCTGCCGCTAAACTGCGCAGCAGCTTTGACCAGTTTTCACAATGCTGTACGATTACATGAATGACTTCCCCTTCTTTTTGTAATTTACCTGACACCATTAATAACTTGGATTGCAGTATCTCTTTTCTGTATGTTTCTTCAAAAAGATTGCGGAAAACAACGAGATTGGCCGTTCCGGCTTCATCTTCGATGGTTATAAAACAAATGCCGGCTGCAGTTCCCGGTCTTTGTCGTACAAGCACCAGCCCGGCAACTTTAACTATATCGCCATCATTGCACTTGCTTAAATCCTTTGTTGGTATAACATTAAACATTTTAAGCTTGTCGCGTATAAAGCTTATGGGATGCGCTTTAAGTGAAAGTGAGGTGGCAGCATAATCATTCACAACGTGCTCCGATAAAGACATTTGAGGCAGCCGCACATTTTTTTCGGTGACGCTTTCTGAAGGCTGGCCTTTAAATAAAGCGACGGGGTTATCCTGTAAAGAACTGATTTCCCAAAGCGCCTGCCTGCTGTCTAAGCCGATAGAGCCAAATGCATCTGCATCGGCTAACCGTTCTAAAGAAGCAACAGAAATACCCGTATCGAAAATTTCATTGATGCTGGAAAACATTTTTTTCCGGGCAGCAATAAGCTTTTGTACATCTTCTTCACGCATGCCTTTTATTTGCCGGAAGCCGAGCCTTAATGCACAATATTTATTTACTTTTTCTTCCAACGTATTATCCCAATTGGAATAATTGATGTCCACGGGCCTTACTTCAACACCGTGTTTTTGGGCATCCTTTACTATTTGGGCAGGTGCGTAAAACCCCATCGGCTGGCTGTTCAACAGGCCACAGGCGAAAATATTTGGATAGTAGCATTTAAGCCAGGCGGATACATACACCAGCAGCGCAAAGCTTACGGCATGGCTTTCCGGGAAGCCGTAACTGCCGAACCCTTCCAATTGTCTAAACACTTTCTCCGCATATTCGCGTGTATAACCGTTCTTAACCATTCCACCAATCAGCTTGTCATGAAACTGTTTCACCATTCCCTGCGCTTTAAAAGTAGCCATGCTTCTGCGCAAGGCATCTGCCTCTGCAGGGGTAAAACCCGCCGCCACAATGGCGATTTCCATAGCCTGTTCCTGAAAAAGCGGAACGCCGAGCGTTCTTCCCAATATTTCTTTTAATGCTTCCGAAGGATATTCCACCGGTTCCTGCCCGTTGCGGCGGCGCAGATAAGGATGCACCATATCACCTTGTATCGGCCCGGGACGTACGATGGCCACTTCAATAACGAGGTCGTAAAAGCACTTGGGCTTCAACCTGGGCAACATAGACATCTGTGCCCGACTTTCTATCTGGAATACACCGATGGTATCTGCATGGCATATCATTTCATATACAGCCGCATCATCTTGTGGTATATTTGAGAGCGTCAGATCAAGGTTATAATGCAGCTTTGCCAGATGAAAACATTTCCGGATGCAGGTGAGCATGCCCAACGCCAGTACATCAATTTTCAGAAAGCCCAATGCGTCAATGTCATCTTTGTTCCATTCAATATTTGTCCGGTCTTCCATACGGGCGTTTAATATCGGGCACAGGTCGGATAATTTATTTTGTGTGATCACAAACCCGCCGGTATGTTGTCCTAATTGTCTCGGCAAGCCTATATATTGCCTGGTAAGCTCCAGCACTTTTCGTAAATGAAGGTCGCCGGGGTTAAGGCCGGCCTCGCGGATGCGTTCTTCATCAACGCCTTCCTCATGTATGCCGCCACAGCCCGCCAGTACATTAATTATATCCTGTGAAAGCCCCATTGCTTTAGCCACATCTCTTATTGCTCCTTTATAATGTAACTGCGTTACCGTAGCCACAATACCTGAACGGTCGCGGCCATATTTTTTATAGATATACTGCATCACTTCCTCGCGGCGTTCATGTTCAAAGTCCACGTCCACATCCGGCGGCTCATTGCGGGCATCCGACATAAAACGTGCAAATAATAATTTGAATTTGGAAGGATTTACCGAAGTAATGCCCAGGCAATAGCAGATCACCGAATTGGCCGCAGAACCACGTCCCTGGCATAAAATGTCGTTGTTCCTGGCAAACTGAACAAAGTCGTAAATCGTTAAAAAGTATGCTGAGTAATTTTTTCGTTCTATAAAATCCAGTTCATGCTCAATGGATTTTTGAATCTTTTCGGGAATCTTTTCGCCAAATTTCTCTTTAGCGCCTTTCCATACAAAGTATGCTAATTGCTGCTGTGGTGTGCGTCCTTCACTGGTGAGCTCCTGCGGATAAATATATTTTAATTCATCTAACGAAAAGTGACAGGCTTTTACAATTTCCTGCGTATGGGCAATGGCATGCGGATATTGCCGGAAGAGGCGCTGCATCTCCTTTTGAGGCTTTAAAAAACGCTCAGCATTCTGGCATAGAAGGTAACCTGCATTATAGATTGTGCGCTTTTCGCGGGTACAGGTAAGTATATCCTGTAACTGTCTGCGGGCAGCATCATGGTAATAAACATCATTGGTTGCCAGCAGGGGCAACTGGTAATATTCACTCATTGCTGACAGCCGCCAAAGTTTTTTCATATCATCACCCTGATAGGAACGGGTGGTAGTGAGATATAATTGCCCATCCAGGTTCTTGCTGTATTCCTCTAAGTTTTTTTTAAACGCATCTTCATAATCAAAAAGATCATTCAGTTGCGCAGGTGGAATTACGGCAAAGAGCAGTCCTTGCTTATAAGCGTACACATCTTTTTTATATAAGATACATTGCCCTTTTTCCGTACGCAGGTTGCCTGTAGTTAGCAGGCTTGACAGCCGGGAATAGGCATCTTTATTGGTGGGATAGGCCAGCAACGAGGGGCCATCTGCCAGGTCAAGGCAACAGGCGGGAATGATACGTATCCCCTTAGCTTTCGCCGCTACATGCGCGCGTACCACACCGGCTAATGTATTATGATCTGTAATAGCAATTTCGGTATAACCCAATGCAACCGCCTGGTCTATCAGCTCTTCGGGATGAGAGCCACCACGCAGAAAGCTAAAGTTGGTTGTGACCTGTAATTCGGTGTACCTCATATCGCTTTTATTTTATTATGCAAAAAAGCCATGCAGATACCAGCGGGGTGGATTCTTGCCGGTATAATGCCCCATCCGGAATATCCAGTACCGTTTCCCGGTTTCGTCTTCCACAACATAATAGTCCCTTTGCTCTCCATCCTGAATCCACCATTCGGCTTCAATACGTTCCGGGCCATCGGCCTTTCTAATGGTATGAAGCTGGCCTTTATGCCGAAAGTGCATGGGTGGGTAATCCGGTATGGGCGCCATCACTTCAACAGGTTCAGGCTGTTGTAAAAGTTGGATGGGTATTGGTTTATCTGTTTTCCATTCTGTTGTTGGCTTTTCTTTTAATGATTCAGCAAGTTTAATGGATCGCTCGGGCAAGTGGTGCTCGTCAGGCAAATAGCGATGGATGATGTTGTTACCAAATTTACTTTCAAGACTATCTAATAATTCAGCCACTTCTTTACATTCCAAATTACTGTTTATTGTCCAGAAACCTTCCTGTAAAGATTGTATGTCTTCAACTTTTAATGCTTCAAGTGCAAATAATTCTATCCCCAGTGCAGGTTCTATTGTTGCAATCTTTATTTCAAAAAGCCTAAAAAGATGTTTTACATTACTTGAAGGGTGGTTTGTGCGAATTTTTATTTGCTCAATGTAGCTATCAATACGATAACATTTAAAAATGGCATTGCGTAAGCCTTTGCTTTCTTTTTGCAGCCTGCGGCAAAGTGCATCTAAAAGTTTTTGCAATGCTATTTCAATTCCAGAGACTGTTTGAATGGGTTCCAAACAGGGCAAGTATTCTCTGTATGGTTCAATTGGTATTACAGGTTTAATAATTTCATCTTTGTAACCTAATGCCTGGTCAAGCCTTAATAACAACTGTTCTCCCAACCTCCTGCGTAAAGCAGAACGGTGCATGTTCATGAAGCTCTTTATCTGGAAAAAGCCTAATTTTTGTAACCGCTCTGTAATTTTTGTTTCAAGTCGCAGCGCTGCAGGTGGTAGTGGCATTAGCGCTTCTGTTTGTTCACCGGTTTTTATAATTGCCTTTTCTTTCCCATATCTGCAAACGGCCCAGGCAGTGCCAATAGTGTCAGCCATTGCCGCGCGAACATGGTAACCCAATTCCTTTAGCTGGTTTATAATGCTTTTCAAGTAAGCTTCTTCGCCTCCCCATAAATGAGCGCAGCCGCTAATATCAAGTATTAAGCCATCCGGTAAATCAATTGCCGCTACAGGCGTATATTTAATGCACCAAACGGCAAGTTTATTTAGCAGTTTATTAGACAAATCAATCTTATCATCATGTATCTGCACTTCGGGCAAAACAACCTTAGCATCTGCTACAGGCATGCCTTCATATAATCCTTTCTTTTTTGCAACGGCGCTTACTTCTGTTATAATTATTCTGCCACGTTGTGGTGAAGCCAAAACAAAAGGCACACTATTTAATTCCGGATTATGGCGAACCATCCAATCGCTCTTTAAATAACGAAACCATATTGAAACAAATCTCCTGCACATATTATCCTGTTTTTCTTCTTTCTTCCTGCATTACACCAATGGCCTGTTTAACTTCTTTTAAGTGATTGGATGCATATTCCAATTGCCATACTCCCGGCTTACCGTTACGAACTTTTAACAGTTCAACATTCCATCTTGGAAAACCAACACCCGGCATCCCATCTTGCAATTCGCTTGCAAGCGATGTAATATGCCATCGGGAAATACAGGCAATAGTGCTGCTGATAGGTGTTTGATGGCGAATTACAAAAGCCGTTACCCGGCTTTGCTCTGCGGCTAACTGCAACCGCCTTGATTCTTTAAATGTTATATCTTTTACCTCACCAACAACGGCTGCAATTCTTTTACATTTCAAAGCTTCTTCAATTACATATAACAGCTTCCTTTTATTGGGCAGGTCAATAAAAATTATTTTATCAGGGTTTACACCAAATCTTTTTAATGTTGGCGGAAATAACGTTCTGGATGCGCTGATCCAAATAACAGCCCCATCAAACTGCATCAGCTTGCTTAGCAACACTGCAATAAAACCGCTTGTTGGGGCAATATCTTCAGGGGGAGTTAAAAATTCGTGAATACAGCCGGCAGGAAAGCTTGCGTTGGGAAATGCCGCTTCAATAGGGCCAAACCCAATTTCCACGTCATTATCAGTAGATAATTTCTTTAGTCCCTGCAAGGGAAGAATATCTCTTTGAAGCTGCAATATAATATTTTCTGTGCCCATTGATTACCTGCTAATAGGCACAATATTACTAATATTTTTAGCAAGTTTGTGATAAAAATATTAGATTATGATTATCAATCATTTTGAACAAAAAAAAACATTCGGTCGCAAAAAAAATGTAGCGGCTGCTGGATGAAAAGGCATCCATTCATCAAAAAATATGGATTGTTGTAACATCAAATAAAGGGATATATTATTAGCTTCATTCTATTTTTAGGTTACCAACAATATTTCCTCCAATTAAAGTTTGACTTAACGCCATAATTGTAAGCACATTCTGATAAATTACTTTAACAGGATACCCTTTTAGGTGAAATGTTTAATATTTACTACTCGAAAGGGTGGTTTTTTGAAAAAAATATCGCTGAATGATTTTTTTGCCTTTAGTAGATACTAAATTAGATGTAGAATTTGATGGATAGATTGAATATGAAAAAGTAAAACAATTTTAGACCCATTAAAATACTTTCAGAGATGCCTGTATGCTCGGCAATACTTCATTGATTGATATTAATTCATCCGGTACATTTTCATAGTAACAATGTGAAAACGAATTTGAGAGTGCTTAGCCAGATCCTTTTTCTCGCTATTTCATTATAAACGATTAATAAGACAGATAGAAGTTTTGTGATGTTGGGAAGCTCGATGAAGCGACTGTTTACACTTAGATAAGTGTAAAAAATGTTGCTCACAGTGGTTGGGATTTTAACAGTTGCTTTTGCTAAGGAGCAATATTATTTTAACGAGATTTCAGATGTTCTTTATGACAAATTAATGAAGCAACTATTTGACATGTTTATTCACCAAAAAACCAAATAATCATGAAGAAACAAAATCTATTTTCAATCAAATTTGAGCCACTGTCTGAAGATGCTGAAAATTTATTAGGAGGTTTTTCTGCAAGCCTTAGTGCCAGTTCATTTGACAGTGGTAGCGAAGCGAACAACTGTCAAGGAGGTAACTGTGTGGCAGGATGTGGGTCTGGACAAGAGTTAAATCTACACGATGGTTGTGGTCTTAATTTGGAGTGTCTTTAAAAAGTTTTTATTCATAACCATCTTAAAGTTTATCCAATCATGAAAAAAATAAATCTATTAGCAATCAAGTTTGAACCCCTTTCGGAGGAATCAGAAAATTTATTGGGGGGCTTTTCTGCAAGCCTTAGCGCCACGTCTTTTGAGAATGGCAGTGAAGCAAACAACTGTCAAGGGGGGAATTGTGTGGCAGGATGTGGTTCGGGGCAGCAAGTAAATACTGCTAGTAATTGTGGTCTTGATCCATATAACTGCGCGTAAATAGTTTTTTACTACAAATTACCGAAATATGAAAAGAGAAAAATTATTATCAATCAAGTTTGAACCCCTTTCAGAAGAATCAGAAAGTTTACTGGGGGGCTTTTCCGCAAGCCTTAGCGCTACGTCTTTTGAGAATGGTAGTGAAGCGAACAACTGCTTGGCGGGTAACTGTGTAGCCGGATGCGGCTCCGGACAAGAGGTAAATTACATTAATGGATGCGGTACAAATGTTGCCAGATGTGTTTAAGAGACCTTAGCAATTGAGCAAAAATGGCTTTTAAAAAGTATGCATTTTGTTTTGTGAGCTAAACAAACAATGTAATTACTCATAGAATACAGACAACCCAAAATTGTCTCACCTATTGAAGCAGGTTGGAGAATTTCAAATTCAAAACTCATTTAATGAGTAAGGAGAAAATTAAAGGTAGAACCCCTTGAAGAAGTTTACTGCATGGGTAGGGGATTTAGTGACTGGTTCCTTAGACTTATTATGCAATACACAAGAAACTTAATAGTAAAACAAAATTACCGAATCATGAAAAAAGCAAATTTATTATCAATCAAGTTTGAACCCCTTTCAGAAGAAGCAGAAAACCTATTGGGGGGATTCTCTGCCAGCCTTAGTGCCACTTCGGTTGACAGCGGTAGTGAAGCGAACAACTGTCAAGGAGGTAACTGTGTGGCAGGATGTGGATCTGGACAAGAACTAAATACCGCTATTGGTTGTGGCACAAATCGTCTTGCCTGTGGCGGGGCATAGGGAAACAGTTAATGCAGTAAACAATATTACCATATAAATCTAAATTACCAAATCATGAAAAAAACAAATTTATTAGCAATCAAATTTGAACCCCTTTCAGAAGAAGCAGAAAATTTATTAGGGGGATTTTCTGCAAGTCTTAGTGCTACTTCCTTTGATGAAGGTAGCGAAGCAAATAACTGTCAAGGAGGTAATTGTGTGGCAGGATGTGGATCAGGGCAAGAAGTAAACAATGTTTCTGGTTGTGGTGTTAAATCCTAAAATTTTGGTTAAACACGATCTATCTTTCAATAATTGATAAAAGCCTCTCCCTGAAAGCTGGATTTTGGAGATTGGGTTTTACCCTCTTCATAAAGTTATGGGCAACAATCCCTTTTATAATTTTTAAACAGTAACATTTGTGAAATATAGCCAGTTCAACACAATTATTCCTTACGAGGATAAATTTGCCCTTTTCAATTCTTTTACTCAAAAATTTATATTAATAGATCCTGTATTAAAAGATTTATTAATTGCTGGAAAGGAAGATGAAATCGATGAACTTAAAAATATTCATCCTACATTTTATAATTATATTGTTGAGGAGGAGTTTTTGATTGACAATAAGATTGATGAGGTGGAAAAGGTTAAGGACGTTGCTAAAAGGATTGATGAAAATTATAATTCATTCTTGCTGACAATTAACCCGACCATGAATTGCAACTTTAAGTGTTGGTACTGTTATGAAACGCATATTAAAAAGTCGAGTTTAACAGAAGATGTATCGAATCGTATCAAACTTTTTATTTCAAAAACTGCGCATAATCCCTCTATTAAAAATTTGAATCTTGCACTTTTTGGCGGCGAACCCCTACTTTATTTTAAAAGAGATGTTATCCCAATTATTTTAAAACTAAAAGAAGAGTGTTCTAAAAATGGAGTAATCTATAGCATTAATTTCACAACTAATGGTTATTTGATAAATGAAGATTTTATAAAGTTTTTTAAGGACAATGGCCTTCTTTGCTCTTTGCAGATCACTTTGGATGGATATAGAGAAAAACATGATGCAGTTAGATATGTAAGCGCCAGTAAAGGGTCTTATGATGAAATCATTAGAAACATTAAAATGCTTCTTTTGAATAATTTCTTTGTTAGGTTACGGGTTAATTATACAGATCAAAATATAGATGGAACAGATAAGATTATTGAAGAGTTTAGAGATATACCGCAACATATCTTAAAGGAATATTTGTTATTTGATTTTCATCGTGTTTGGCAAAATTACAAACCGGATGATGGAGTAGATGCAAAAACAAAGTCGATGTCGAGCAATATTCGTGAAGCAGGTGCTCGTGTAACCTTCAAAGGCCCAAATAATGTACTATACTCATGCTATGCCGATAAGCGTAACAGCGCGGTGATTAACTATAACGGTGATATTTTTAAATGCACAGCCAGAGATTTTACCACAGTTAAAAGGGCTGGGTATTTGAATGCTGAAGGGGAACTGGTTTGGGAAGATGGGTACTTAGAAAGGCGGATGAGTGCAAAATTTAGAAACAAACCCTGCTTATCTTGCCGATTGCTTCCAATTTGCAATGGTGGTTGTTCTCAACATGCTTTGGAAGCAATGGAGAGCGGCCATGAATATTGCGTTTATTCAGGAAGTGAAACTGAAAAGGACAGAGCAATTAGATCAAAAATAGATGAGATAGTTACCCAACATTTACAGACCAGTGAGGTTTAAATTTCAGCATCAGTTAGAAAGCAACGACTGTGGGCCAGCCTGCCTGGTAATGGTAGCTGGTTTTTATAAGCTGTCGTACTCTTTAAAATCAGCAAAAGAATTGTGTGCAGTTACCAGAATGGGCGTTTCTGTAAAGGACATCCTGGAGGGCGGCAGAAAGATGGGTTTTGATGCCAATGGGTTAAAGCTTACTACGAACGAATTGCAAGAGATACCTCTGCCTGCTATCCTCTTTTGGAAACAAGATCATTTTGTTGTACTCTATAAAATTGTGCTAAAAAAAGGCAGGTACTTTTTCTACTTAGCTGATCCAGGTTATGGGAAGATAACTCTTGAAAAAGATTTTTTTGAAAAGGAATGGCTTGGAAATAATGCCAAAGGTGTGGCTTTAGTTTTTCAACCTGCCGATCTTAAAACTGTTGAGAGCAGAAAACCATTGCGTTTTCGATTTTTTAGTGGCATATTCATAAAAAACGTTACTTCCTTTTTAGGCAGTAACAAACTGAAATATATTATCTCGATTTTGCTGTTGTTGGTAGGCTTGACATGCAACTGGGCTGTTCCATTTATTTTCAAATCGATGATAGACAATGGAATTATGAAAGAGGCAATGAACGTTGTTTTTATTCTATTGTTGGCGCAATTTGTTTTATTTATAAGTAACGTTGGCTCACAGTTGTTCAGCGATTTAATATTGACAAAACTAAACTTTAAATTATCGATCCTGCTTAAAGATGCCTTCCTGCAAAAATTAATAAAACTGCCTGTAAATTATTTTGATACGAGACTTAACACAGACACCTTACAAAGACTGTCTGATTTATCGAAAGTTCAGACTTTCTTAACTTGGAAGGGAATAAGCTTCTTTATTAATATGCTAAATCTGGTTGTTTTTAGCTCAATACTCTTTTTCCTCAACAAATTAATGTTTTTAATATTTTTTATCTCCAGCGCCTTGTCTATAATTTGGGTTGGATACTTCTTGAAAAGGAGAGCAACATTGGAATATTCAAAATTCATTCAACAATCGGAAAACAACAATATAGTGTATGAATTCATTATGAATATGCCTGAAATTAAAGTGAATAATGCTCAAACTACTCTGATCGGCAGAATTACATCCCTGCAAAAGAAATTAAATTCCCTTGAACTCCGTTCGTTATTTCTAAATATGTATCAGCTATCTGGGGCAAACTTTGTTTTTAAGTTAAGAGAACTTTTGATAATTGCTTTGTGTGCTTATTTGATTGTTAACAAACATATGACCTTGGGAACGTTGCTTAGTGTTTCATATATAATGGGACAATTAAGCGGCCCTATTATGAGTCTCATCAATAATATTAGGGACAGTCAGGATGCTGATATATCCAATAAAAGAGTTGAAGAGGTATATACTCTTGCTGACGAGTCTTGCGGCTGTGGTTTCAAAGAAAATGATATCCACATAGGTAATCTTGTTTTAGAAAAAGTATTCTTCAAATATCCCGGCAGTTTTAACCCTTTTGTCCTTAATAATATCAGTTTTTCTATACCAAAAAACAGAGTTACGGCTATTGTAGGTGCGAGTGGCAGCGGAAAAACTACACTCATGAAGTTAATGCTTAGTTATTATAGCCCAACTAAGGGAAACATCTATTTGGACGAAACGTCATTATCAAGTTTTATTCCAGATGAATGGAGGAAACACTGCGGTGTTGTTTTGCAAGACGGGTATATATTTTCAGGCTCGATATCGTATAATATTGCGTTACTTAAAGAGGATGAAATAGATTATGAACGATTAAAACGGGCAATTCAAATAGCCTGTATAGAAGAATTTATAAATGGATTGCCTATGGGCTTAAATACAAAAGTCGGAAACGTTGGTATGCAATTAAGTGGCGGCCAAAAGCAACGCATATTAATAGCGAGGGCTGTTTACAAAGATCCCTCCTATGTTTTTTTTGATGAGGCTACAAGTTCATTAGATGCTAATAATGAACGGAAGATCATGGATAATCTTGATTTCTTTTTTAAAGGTAGAACAGTATTGATAATTGCACATAGACTGAGTACCGTTAGAAATGCGGATCAAATAATAGTTATGGAAAATGGACAAATTATAGAAACCGGAACTCATAATGAGTTAGTAACTAAAAAGGATAAATATTTCTCTTTGGTGAAAAATCAATTGGAACTTGGTAACTAATTTCTCCTGACAATAAAAGCTTTTATTAAGTTTTCTTGTTGGTCATTAATAAAGTAATGTCCCTATATGGTTATACCAACATTTATCATCAATCTGAAAACCCGAACAGATCGAAAGGCTCACATAGAACTCGAATTTGCCGATCGCGATGAGTTTCTCACCACTATTGTTGATGCACATACGCACGACGTCGGTGCGGTTGGTCTATGGAATACAATAAGACATATTATTAAAGACCTGACAAATCCCGAAGATGATTTTGTTCTTATTTGTGAAGACGATCACGTGTTTACAGAAAGCTATTCAAAAGACGTCTTAATTGAACAAATTACGGAAGCCGAAAGTTTAAATTGCGATATTCTGTCGGGAGGTGTTAGCTGGTTTATGGATGCGGTTCAGGTTTCAGATCATTTATTTTGGACAAAGAAATTTTCAGGAACACAATTCATTATCATATTCAAAAAGTTTTTTGAAGCCATTATAAATGCTCAATTTACTGTAAACGATTGTGCTGACTTCAAGCTGGCAGCGATTTCTGATAAGATATACTTTACGTTTCCATTTCTTTCTATTCAAAAGGAATTTGGATATTCTGATGCCACTCAAAAGAATAACGGAACAGAGCGGGTAGAAGTGCTTTTTGCAAACAGCTCCACAAATGCACAGAATCTAATCGGAGTGCGGCATTATTATGAAGATCTTTCAAGGAAGGACAACCCTCCTTCTCTCACTGCAGATACAGATAATCTAAGTATCCCTACCTATATCATAACGTTACCAGAACGAGTTGAAAGAAGGAATTACATAGTTAGTCAATTTGAGGGAAAGCCCGAATTTGACATTACAATGGTAGATGCATGTAAACATGAAATCGAAGCCTTGGGTCGGTGGCAAAATATCAGAAAGGTTATTGAGCTGGCCATATTGAATGATGATCATGTCATTGTTATTTGTGAGGATGACCATGAATTTACATCAAGCTATTCTAAAGAGTTTTTATTTAAGAACATTATTCAAGCTCAAAAGCAACGATGCGACTACTTGTCAGGGGGGACTGAAGGATTTCACTTTGCCGTTCCTGTTTCTAAAAATAGATTTTGGACGAATCATTGCCTTCCGACGCAGTTTATGATATTGTTCAGAAAGGTTTTTAAAAAGATATTAGATGAGCCATTTGATGAAACAATTATCGCGGACAAGAAAATATCCCAGTTAGCCACCAATAAACTGATCTTGTTTCCATTTGTGTCAAATAAGAAAGACTTTGGCTATTCAGACGTTGCTCCCATGCATAATGAGCAAAAAGGCACAGGACAAAATATGTTTGTTTCCAGTTGGGATCGGTTGAAGATTATTCAAAAGACCTATTTGGAACATTCCCATCTTAAGAGTGTTCAAACTGGATTACATTCTATAATAAATTTTAGATATTTTAAAGAAAGGCGCTTTTGAGCTGTGCAGGTTAAGATAATATTTTATAATAGATATATCCTTGCTATATGAAGAGATGCCCAGAGGTTTCGGTAATAATGCCAAATTTTAATTGTTCCAATTATATTGAAAAAGCTATTGAAAGCATTTTAAATCAAACGTTCACAGATTTTGAATTTATCATTATAGACGATGCTTCAACTGACAATAGTTTGGAAGTAATACAGAAGTACAAATCTGATAAAAGGATAAGATTATTGGAATTAAAAACCAATGTTGGAAATTATAGGGCCAGAAATATCGGAATTGGAAATTCAAAAGGGAATTATATAGCTGTAATGGATGCGGATGACGTTGCAGACTTAAATAGGTTGAAAGTACAGTACGATTATTTGAATAGTAGTAATGTTCCCCTTATTGGAAGTCAGGGATGTGTAATAGATCAACACGATAATTTTTTAAATTATTTAAACCAACCTTTAGAATACGATTATATAAGAATCTCGCTTCTAAAAAATAACTGCATTATACATTCAAGTTTATTTTATAATAAAACGATATTAGGTGAAAATAAAATAGAAAAATATGACACGAGTCTAAATATTGCTGCCGATTACGCTTTCGTTACAAACTGTTCCTTTCATTTTGAGATTCAAAATCTTCCTGAAAGATTAATAAGTTATAGAATCCATGAAAATCAGATATCAGTAAAAAAGAATGACCTCCAGGTTAAAACGGCCAGGTATATCAGGCTTTTACAACTTCGAAGGTTAAATGCGAACCCAACGATGAAAGAGATGTATCTGTTTAACCATTTTATGGAAAACACAGTTTTATCAGAACAGGAACTTGTTCAAACCTTAAAGTTTTTAAGCAAGCTTCTACGGAAAAACGAAAAAATTAGATTATATAAGCCAGAGTTATTGTTTGTGTATTTTCAACAGATATTCAATAACATGGTCAAACAATCAAAAAATGAAGCTTGGTCGATAGATCAGGAAGTAATAGAACATATTGAAAGCAATTTCCCTGATTGCAAAAGAATTGTTGAGTTCGGTTCTGGGAGAATGACAGATATATTATTGGCAAAATATCATGTGGTTAGCATAGAACATGACTTTCGGTTTTTTCTTAAGAGATACCGTAATCACAGGATATACCTGGCTCCAATTAAAGAAGGCTGGTATGATCCGGCAATTGTTGAAAAAGTTCTTAATGATAATACGATGGATTTAATCATTGTTGATGGACCACCGGGAGAACTTCGAAAAGGGATTATAGACAATATTCACTTATTTTATAAAATAAGTTGCCCTATAATTTTTGATGATATAAACAGAGATTCCGATGAAGTAATTATGAAGATCTTTTGTGAAAAAATTAATTATCGCTTTATAATTATGAGTGGAAAGAAGAAAGAATTTGCGATATGCAAAAAAAGAATAGATTCACTTCGGTAAACGAATAAAAAACAATCAAATCACCAATGTATAATGCAGCTTCGATAAAGTTGTTTCCCTCAAATCATGTTACCTAAACAAGATTGCATTGGCATTACATATTACAATTCATATCCTAATTTGTGCTTTAGGTATTAACCGCCGGACGAGAAAAATTAATATCAACATTAGTTCCCAATTCTATTTTTTATTTCTTCGTTAGCAGAATTTTTACTTTTATTCAATCTCAATTTGTTATTTCCAAAAGTATATCGAATATTCAAGGCAATGGATCGGGTGTAGCTTTTTTGGATAAGGTAATTATATGTATATGAGGAGTTAGGGAAATACATATTTTTAGACTTTCCATTGGTATTGAGAACATCTGTTACGTACAAGCTCAGGCTGAAGTTTTTAATAACCTTTCGGCAGCCAAAATCAGCGGAGAACAAACTGTTTTCCCGTTTATATGAAATGTTTTTTCCCGGGCTATAATATTTAAAAAGAGCAAAACCAAGCCATTTCCCTTTATTAGAAATGTAAAAAGTATTGTTCCACATAAAATTATAATTTAGGTTATTGAGGGTCTTTGTATAAAACAGGGCTTCTTGATTTTTAATTTTGTATGTTGAATAGTTGATGTTCATTGAGACACTTGCGTTCCAGACTTTTTTAATAAAGTCTTGCTGACTGAAGAATGAAAAATAGGTGTTGCTTGTGTTGCCATAATTTAAGTAAGTTTTCTTTAGTTTTTCAACCCCGTTTTCTATTAATGGTATGATAAATTGGGTATATTGATCCTTTGACAAAGTATAACCAGTAGAGAAATAGTATTTATTTCTTAATGCATACATTACTTCTAAGTTGTAAGAGACTACTGGTTGAAGAAAAGGATTATTTTCCTGTACGTATTCCTGGTTATAGTATGTTCTTCCAGGAAAAAGCTGCTCTATATTAGGTCGCCGTATCTTTTTTGAAAGCGCTAAAGAAAGGCTGTTTTTCTTATTTATAATATACGCAAGGCTAAGCGTGGGGAAAAAACCTATATAATTGGTATCCGCTTTAAATGCGTCTTTTTGACTTTCCGATGAATAATTTATTTGTTCTGCCCGTAACCCAAGCGCTCCGTTTAGTTTGCTGCTAAGCGTTTTTGTATAGCTTATGTAACCGGCTAAATAGGATTCATTGTATTTGTAATTATTGGTTAAATCTGGGTTCAATAAAAATGTGTTTTTATCGTAGTTCCAGTTATAATATTTAAGATCGTTTGAAACCCGCGTATTGCTATACTGTACACCAATATTAATCTTGTTTTTATTATTGATTTGGGTGGTATAGTCTATACGTTCCGATAGATTGAAAAAGTCTTGCGGTAAATCATTTTTATACCTGCCTGATTCTTCACTAATACCCTGCGAGTTGATCCTGACAAATTGCCCATCATATTTATTTCCCTGATAGAATTGGTTGTAGTCAACATTGATTGTTAAGGCGCGTTTATTTAAAGAATCAAAGAAGTGTTGATAGTATATATTTCCAAAATTATAAGTGTACCTGTCTTTTCCGTTTGTTGGAGAGGAATATAAAGAATCAATAGTCGAAACATCATTTTCGGAATAAGCGGTTAGTGAAGAACTTCGGCTTCTTCCGTTTACCGTTGAATAAAAGCCATTAAAACTAAGCAAGTCGCGGCTGGTGATATCATAATCGAGGCCAAGACCACCTCCTAATACGTTATATCTCCTATAATTATCCGAACTTAAATGCTCTTGTTTAGTATCTCTTACTATATGGTTTTCCCTTGTATTGTAGTTAAAGCTGTTATTCAAAAAAGGTGACAATTTTATCCCTATCTTACCCTTTCTGTAGTTAACAGCTCCGTTTAGCATACTGGTATTGAACTTTGATTGTTCGCTGGCGACCATTAAATTCCCTGACCAGCCTTCATCAAACATTTTTTTCAAATTTATATTAATCACACCCCCGGATGTATTAGCCGAATATTCGCTGCCTGGATTTGTAATTATCTCAATATTCTTTATATCGGAAGCCGACGTAGATCGAAGTATTGAGATAATCATTTCCTTAGGAAGATTAGATTTCCTGTTATTTATATATATAGTGGTACCATCCCTGTTAATGATTGAAAATAGAGCTGTCTTTTCATCGAACTGTACCAGCGGAGCAAATTTTAAAACATCCAACACTGTTGCTCCGTGGGATAATCGTTCATCAGGGGTAAAAATAAAACGATCGGCCATTCTCTGCACTACGGGAACCCTGGCCTCTATCATTACATCCGGCAGGAGGGCTTCGTTCAAAGCCATTGGTATTTCATAATACCTTTTCAGATTAGTGACAGCCACAGTGTCTGATCTATAATTCAAATAGGATGCAACAATGGAGTATCCGGAAGTAAAAAAGCTATCTTTTGCAGGGATGCTAAATTGCCCTATACTGTCAGATAAAACAACTAAAATTGCACTTCTTTTGTTTCCATCAAGCAGGTGTACTGAGGCATTGGGAACAGAAGTCCCGTTTATATTTTTAACCTTCCCGGAGATTATGTTTTGACTAAACAATACAAAAGGAATTGTTAGTGTGGTTAAAAAAATAAATATTGGTTTTATCATAATCAAATAGTATTATAGGTTATACCTGAAAATCCCTTCTTCAATAAAGATTTTTATTATTGAGGCTATTGGCTTGGCGAGAGAAAACAGTAAAGGTCGAGTTGAAAAAATGACAGACACGCCCATTTACTTTATACCAATAGACTGCTTTACTTTTTCCTTGCTGTTTCTTGAAACCGGTATTTCATGTCCGCCTTCGATTAACAAACGGTCACCGTCAACTCTTATCCAGCTTTTCACAAATAAGCTATTTACCAGGTAGGATTGATGGCATCTGATAAATCCATGCGGGCTTAACAACTCTTCATACTCAAAAATGGGCTTTGATGCAACTTGCTTCTGTTTATTTTGAAGGTAAAAAATCGTATAGTTGTTATCTGACTTACAAAAAAGAATCGTTTCCGGATTAATGAAAAGCGTTTCTTTGTTTCCTGGAATTGCAATTCGCAATTGATTTTTGTTGCTGATTGAGTGAATTAGATTCTCCAGGCGTTTATTTTGTTTCTTTCTTTCAGCATTAATAATAGCCCTGTTTACCGCATTAACCAGTTCATTAATATTTACTGGCTTTAATAAATAATCAATTGCTGAAAATTTTATTGCCTGAATTGCATATTGGTCATAAGCTGTAACAAAAATCACTTCAAATTCAGGGGTATCAATACCTTTTAACAGATCAAAGCCGTTTTTACCTGGCATTTGTATATCTAAAAATAACAGGGAGGGATTCACTTCCTTAACAATAAGCAACCCCTGCTCAACATTTGTAGCAGTGCCAGCCACCGTAATTTTCGGACAATATTTATTAAGTAAAATTGTTAAGTTTTCAATATTGCTGATCTCATCATCTACAATAACTGCCTGTAACATTTATAACCAATTTTTAAATGATAAAAAAATACGGGTTCCTTTGTCGGTACTGTCCATCTTTAACGTGATTAATTCTGCACCATAATCACTATTAAGTAATGCAATTCGCTTTCTGGAAAGGCTAAGGCCGTACCCGTCTTTAAGAGCGGCTGTGTTAAAACCGGGGCCATTATCTGCTATTTCAACTTCCATAGTATCTCCGTTTGTACTGATGCTTATGTTGAGTTTCCCCAGGCCATTCATTTTAGAAAAGCCGTGCTTAATCGAGTTTTCTACAAATGGTTGCAATAAAAATGGAGGTATTGTGGAAGAATATAAATCCACATCTGGATCAACATTAAGATTGTATGTAAAGGGGTATCTTAACTGTTCTAAGCCAATATAGATATTCAGATTTTCCAACTCTTTATTAAGTGATATATGATCTGTTTTACTTTCCTTAAGGGTTTCCCGCAAGAGTTCTCCAAACGATGATAAATACTTATTGGCTGCCTCAATGTCGCCTTTGTTTACAAGTCCTTGAATAGAGCTAAGCGCATTAAAAGTAAAATGAGGGTTTAAAAGCGAATGAATGTTTTTTAGTTCTTCAGCAGACTGTTCAGCCTTTTTGTTTACACGCGTTAGTGCTTGTTTCTGATTGCGATATTTTGAGAGAAATATGAAGAATGCAAATGCCAGAATCAGGAAAGTTAAAATGCCAGCCCTGAAGGCAACTGTTTTATACCAAATAGGTGAAATTAAAAAGTGCAGTTCGGTTATGCTATTTCGCTGCCGCTTAAATCTTATATGAACGGTATAGTCCCCCGGATCAAGATTTTTTAGAAGTATATAATTATTGTCATACTCGTTGCTGTGCCATTCACTTATCTCCTGTCCTTTTCTGAAGAGTGCATATTCTAAGGCTTCTTTTTTGTAAATTTTTGAATTAATTTGTATTAAAATATTGTTTTCATTGTAGGCCAGTTTCAAACTGTCGGCGCCATCGGAAAAATTATTGGTGTACTGACGATGCCATCCAAGGTCTGGTTGCTGATTGCTAAAGTAATCTTTGTTGTCTATTAATTTGGAAAAAGCCTCAGCGTTGTCGGAAGTGCTTAGCGATTTTATTTCAGGAGCAATTTTTTTAAAATAAATAACCCTTGAGGAAATGATCTGGCCCGCCTTGTTTCTTAAATGAGCCACTAAATATTGGCCAATACCTGCATGGTAATTTCCGGTAATTCCACTTCCCGCATCCATGCTTCCAATTATATTTTGTGTAAACTGGTGAATATGTGACCAGGGGGTTACGATTGTTTTGTTATTTAGCAAAACAGTAAGTTCAAAATCGGCTGCATTTTTTTCATTCACCTGCGGTATCAAAAAATAAATACCTGCAGTGTCATAAACAAAGAACAAGGGTATTTGGCCATCAAGTGTTGTGTCTATGTTTAAGTGGTATTGAGGGTTCCAGTGTGAAATACCAACAATATTTTTATCGAAATTATCATAAATACCACTATAAGGTATGGCCACACCCAGCGATGGTTTATCATCTGTTTTTTCAAAGGAAGTTGAATAATTGGCCCAGTCAATTTGCGAGTATATTTTCGCAGAAATCATCAGGAATAATATAAATATTAATTTTTTCATGAATTAAAACTATATGCGTTACATCTTTTTGAAAAGACGTAATGGATATTTGGTATAAAATCCTGTGAATTCCGTTGTTATTACCAGAATTTGGAGAATCTTCAAAATGCTCGTTTCTTGGGTCAAGTGGGTTTATTTCTTTTTAGCTTATTTGTTTTGTATCGCATTGATAAATATAATGTATTGGTGCCACTATCCCCAAAAACCACCCGTTCGGGTAGTTTTATTCAATTGTCATACTTTGTTTTACTTTTAAACAAACATTTCAACTCTAAAATGGATAATTTATTTATCAGAAACCGGTTTTACGTTTCGGATGCCGATCAAAAAAAATTGCGGGAGTTTAAAATTTTCCTCGCCGGCTGCGGCATAGGAAGCAATATTGCCGAATGTGCTTTACGGCTGGGGTTTGAAAAGCAAACTTTAATTGATGGGGATCTGGTAGAAGATACGGATATATCTTATTTGAAATGTATCCATTATTAAACTATTGAATTGTTATAACACCAAATGAAGAAATGTATTATTAATTCCCAAGCTCTAACTGATTTTTGACTAAATTAAAGTAATAACCCATTTTTGAGGTTAACTCCGAGTGATTTCCTACTTCTACGATTTCCCCTTTTCTTAATACAATTATTTGATCCGCATCCTTTACTGTGCTCAATCTATGAGCAATTATAATTGAAGTTCTGCCTTTCAAAAAGGATTGCAGGCTTTTATAAATAATTTTTTCATTTTCCGCATCTAAAGAAGAAGTAGCCTCATCAAAAAGTATATAGTGTGGATTTTTATAAACTGCTCTCGCAATTAGCAATCTTTGCGTTTGGCCTCCTGACAAACCATTTCCAGCCGCACCAATTTTAGTCTCTAAGCCCAAAGGAAGTTCTCTGACAAAAGCATCAATATTTGCAATTTTTAATGCTTTTTCGATCCTGCCAATATCAGAATTTGCTCCACAGGCAATATTATTTTTTATACTATCGGAAAAAATGAATCCATCTTGCATCACAACACCACAATTTATTCTTATACTTTGTGCAGAAAGATCATTTATATTAACGTCGTTAAAATAAATATTCCCTTTTGTAGGTTGATAAAATTTTAAAAGCAGTTTCATTAAAGTTGTTTTGCCACTACCGCTTTCACCAACAATTGCTGTAATTTTTCCGTTAGGAATAAATAAGTTAATGTCTTTTAGCACAAATGGGCTTTGGGGATTACCATATTGAAATGATACATTGTTAAGCGAAATGCCAGCTTTCTTATTGCCGTTTTCAATATTGTCAGGTAAAACTATCTCTTTTTGATCTCGGCGCTCCTCGTTATCAAGACCTTGCACCTCGCTAAGCCGTGCCATACTTAATTTGGCATCCTGTAAAGAACGTAAGAAAGCCACCAATTGATTGATGGGGGAGTTCATTTGGCCTATTATATAGGAAACGCTTAATAATTCTCCAAGCGTCATATTTCCCTTTACTACAAAAAAAGCAGATATAAACGTTACAAAAATATTTTTGAATTGGTTAATGAATTCAAATCCTGATAACTGCAATTGCTCAAACTTTAATATTCTTATATTAACTGTGAACATTTTGTACTGAATATCTTCCCATTTCTTTCTCTTATATTCTTCAAACTGATTAATTTTCATTTCCGACACTCCAGTTACTATTTCATATATGGATTGCTGATTTTCGCCTTTTAATTGAAATCTGAAATAATCCATCATTTTTCTTTTCCGCAGCCAGAACAATGACCAAATCACTGATAATATTGTTAGTGAAACGTATATGAGTAAAATTTGATAGTTGTAATGCCATAAAAAAATAAAAAAAACAGAAAATGTAATTATTGAGAACAGTGTCAATAAACTATGGGAAGTCAAAAAACTTTCAATTCGTTCATGGTCAAGAATCCTCTGACTAAAATCACCCATTAATCTGGTTTCAAAATATTTAATCGGAAGCGACAATGTTTTCTTTATAAAATCAGAAATAATTCTGATGTTTATTTTTGTTCCCATGGTTAATGCGATCCAGTTTCTAAGAACCCCAATAATAATATTTCCTATAAAAAAAGCCAGTTGTGCAAGTAAGATATAGCTAATTAAATTTAGGTTTTTATGTGCTACCCCTTCATCTATTAATTTTTGAGTAAGATAGGGAAATGATGTTGTTATTAATGTTCCCAACAATAATAGAAGGCACATCCAGATTGCCTGTTTGTAATGCGGTTTAAGGTATCCAAATAAACGACTCAGACCCCAATTAGCCTCACTTGGGAACTTTTTTAAGTAAAAATCGGATGTTGGTTCAAGAAAAAGGGCAATTCCTTTGTTTGCATTAGAAACCCAGGAATTTTTGAATTTCTCTTCCTGCAGTGTAACAAAACCGTGTGAAGGGTCTGCAATTTTGAATTTCCTTTTTTTGGTTAAAAAATCCTGAAAGATTTTATTCAATACTACATAATGATTTTTATTCCAATGAAGTATGCAGGGAAGTAGATCATTATTCAGGCTTTCAACACCCATCTTGGCAACTTGAGTCTTAAAGCCAATTCCTTTAGCAGCATAAATTAGGCTTGACATTGAAATACCATCTTTTTCGGGAAAACAATGGCTTCTGATAAAATCTAAATTTATATTTTTTCCATAATGAGTGCCAACCGTTGCAATACAAGCAGGGCCACAATCCATTTGATTCAACTGAAAAACTACTTTCATATAAGGGTCGGCATTTAATACCTGGCAACTTTATAATAACCATCGCCAACAGGCTCTAAATTGTCTGTATATAATTTACAATAGCGCAAAACATCATCTTTATATTCTATAACCTTGTCAGGGGCTGCAAACCATAGGTCTTTTAAACCAGTTGTCTGAAGTGCTGCTTTAATAGTCAAATTGTTGATGTTTCCAAAAGATTGGTGGAAACGCAAATCATTCTTCAGATTTCCGAGGCTGTCAATACAAACCTTCTTATTAAATAATGGGTGAAACTGTAATGCTTCTGTAAAATATTTGACACTAATAATATATTGGTCTGAAGGAAATATTAGCTCTTTAGAAGAAAGTGATAAACTCGTGTACTTGATTGAATCTTTGCTTTTCTTGTTAGAATTCTTATGAGCATTGTACACTAATATCCAATCTATTTTATCATTTTTTTTATAAAAATCGGCAAGCAAATTATCAATGCTGGCGTTGTATTCTATAACTATATTAATAGACTTGAATATTTTCCCCTCTGTCCATTGATTTATTCTATCTAAACAAGGAGCAATGGCATTCTTTATCCTTAATTCAATGTGAAAACAGGTAAGGTCCTCTAATTGATTAAGAGCATCACTTAAGTCATACCCGCCATCTGTTGCGTCATATTCAATAATTGCTGAGATAATTTCATTTGGGCTAAACCATTGCATATTCATTTCCGGAAATTCTTCAGGAAACAATGTAAAAAATCCTAAATCGTATTTTTTCAGGAAAATAAGATATTCGTCAAATAGCGGTAAAGATTCTATATCTATGTTTGCCCTTACTTCTTTCACCGTTTTTTGCTTCATCAAATCAAGGACTTTAAACATTGAGTTGGGTATATATATCAGTTTTGATTTTTGCAGATTATATA
Organism: Niabella sp.; assembly: GCA_047606125.1. Classification (GTDB taxonomy): domain Bacteria; phylum Bacteroidota; class Bacteroidia; order Chitinophagales; family Chitinophagaceae; genus Niabella. The sequence continues at coordinate 41,736 of JASGEW010000002.1, forward strand.
CAACACTCATGTCCCTACCTAAAACAGGTATATTATGTGAGAAAAGTTTGAAGAAACTATTTTCGTTCATTTTTTTCAAAGAATTTATATATATACAAACTTGAAATAGGTTTGTAGCAACTGTAGTTAATGTATTCCTCCGATCTATGTTTATTACAATTACTAAATCTCACGCCGGTATAAAACTCTCTTATTGAGTTAGTTTTATCCTTATGCATAAACCGATAATTTACCGATACCTTTTCGAGGACGTGTTCTTCAAATATTGTTGAATTATTTTTCGGCATAACTGTTTTGAATTAAATATTTACTAATCTCATAATCGACATAATAATTACTGAATTCGCTCGGAGCAAGATATTGTCCAACTGGATTAACTTCCAAAAAGATAAAATCATTATCAGTTCGCAATAAGTCTATAGAGCCTGTAGTTAGATCATTAAGATCCATAAAATATATCAATTTTTGCCTGATAGCTTTAGGAAGTTCGTAGGGTACCCAGTGCAGATGCTTAGCCCGGTAATTTAATTTAAGATCAATATTTCCATCATGGCTGCTGTAAATAGCAGCGGTAGAAAAAAAATGCTTATCCAAATAAAATACTCTTATTTCAAAAATTGAATCAATGGCCTGTTGGAATAAAGTTGGAAAAAAATAGTCGGGAATTTTCGAAATCATTTGATCATCATACTGTGTTGTCTGAACTGTATAAGTTATATCTTCAATGCAAAAATATTTCGAGAAGTAAATTGGTTTGCTTATCATCTTTTTTTCACATCCAAGGTAGAAATTTAATAAATCTTTTTTGTTGTTTGTCACGATGGTAGAGGGGCATGAAATTCCAGCCTGCTTGGCTAAATTCAGATAAATAAGTTTGTTTTCTCCTATTAAAGATTCCCGCGGAACCTGCAACTTGTTTTTAAAAAAAGATTTCAGGTAATTCAGTAGCGTCTCAAGTTCGGATAGGGCTTCACGATGAAGTTGTTCCAGCAATTTGTCACCCTTGTTTTTAAATAATGATTTTGACAAATAAAATCTTCTATACCAAATAACTTTTACGTTATCCTTTACGCTAATATTATTTATTAAAATATCCTGATTTTCAATATCAATTTTGTATGATACTTTTTTTGTAAATATGTCTTCATAATTAAGAATAAAAAACATAGCTTTTTTATAGATAAGCCAATTAATAACAGGGGTTGTGCCTTGTTCATAACCCTTACTGGTTAGAATTAAAATCATATGCGCATTATTCAATTGATACGAAATATCTTTAGTAGTTTACCCTATAAGATTGTTTTTCTTTGAAAAGAGGCCATAACGTTATAAAACGTTATTTGGCCTCTAATTAAGGGGACGAAAAAGAAAACAGTATTATCTGTTTAATTATTCTTCATCTGTTGTGGCATGATCATCGTCATGTTTTTTGGATTCAACGGTTGATCCTTCGTCCAAACCACCTTTGATAACGTTAGTTTCTTGTTCATTCAGTGGTTCAAAATCGTCCAAATTTTCAAGCTTCATGTTTTTAAAATTTATAAATTATGAATCATCAAAGTTTTAATACATTAGATGTTTGTTGGTATTTGTTTGCAAACAAGATTTTTTGTATGCGGCATTATATATTATTGCGCTCTGTATTTTTCATTGAAGTCAATTGACTTAATAGATTTGGAAGATTTCTTTTTCCCAAAATTGTATGTTAATCCCACCGTAACTTTCCTTGAGTCATAATAGTTATTATAATATTGTTTATTATTTTCGAAATAAATTTCACCACTATTTCGCAATTGTTTAAACACATCTCTAATTGTAAGACTTGTCTGTAATTTCTTATTAAAAAATTTACACCGTATGCCAAAATCCAATGAGGCCATTTCATTCGTTATCGAATTGCCCTCACGAGATTTAAAGTTTTCCCAATAGTTCACAAGCATCAACACAGTTTTTGATTTATTGAGTACAAAAGTGTTGCTGGTAGAAATATCCCATGACGACCCATTTTGTGCTATCATGCCGGGAATTAATACATCAGAATTAATATATGCGCCATTAACGACAGCGTTCAATTGCCACCAATTAAATACATTATCTGTATATGAAATATTAACGCCCCAGCTTTGTGTGTTATAAAAGTTTAAATAGTTTGTCGCCTCATAGATACTGTCTAATGTTGATACCTGGTCATATCCATTTTTTAATTTCTGATAATACAAAGTCGCGACGAAAACGTTATTAAATAAATAACTTAGTTCTACATTGTGAGTATAAGAAGGTTGCAGCTCCGGGTTTCCACTTGTGTAGGTGTAGGGATTGGTGTACCACTTAAAAGGATCTAAAGCCCTGAAGCTGGGGCGTTCAATCCTTTTTGAATAAGTTATAGAAAAGTCATTTTTTGAATCGAGCTTATATTCTAAATATGCTGAAGGAAACAACTTCCCATAATTGTAAGTATTTTTTTGATTAGTATACTTTGATACGCCTTCTATATCTGAATATTCATATCTAAGGCCCGCCTTTCCAGACCATTTGCTGCTAATATCTTTTTCAACGCTAACATATAATGCATAGTTGTTTTCATTATAATCAAAGAGATTGATTCGGCTTGAGTCAATTACGTACGCGTTGTCAATCAAGTTTGAGTATCTAAGATCAGACAAATTCTTAAAATTGCTAAACTTGACACCAGATTCAATACTGGCCCAATTTTTTTCCAAAGACCAATCAGCCTGAGCCGACCAGATTTTGAAATTAACATCCGAGGCTGTTTTCACTATTTCGTTCGACATATTGCTTTCACTTCTTGTATTGAAATTGACTATCGTATTTGGTACATTGCTATAATAATTTAATCCTAAACTAAGTTTGTTTTGACCACTTGTATCTAATTTGCTGTCGAAGTATGCGTTTAATGTATGAAAAGGTGTTTTGGCTCTGTAATTTGAATAGGTGAGTAATTGATCAGTGGAAGCATCAGCATACAAATAAGAAGTTGAGTTGTTTATCTTTTTGCTTGAATTTGAGTGCCCGTAATTATAGATGAATCCGATATCTGACCGGGAAGTCAAATCATATTGAAAGTTTAAGTTCAGCCCATTTGCTTTGTACTGATCTTTTCTTATATCGCTGCTAATCGAGGAACTCGTACCCAAAATAGAATAATCTTCCTGTGCTTTGGTAAGTGTATTGTTATATTGAAGGGTTAGGGAATACAGTATTTTTTCGGTATTATAGCTTATGGAAGCAACTTCTGCGTTACTGAAATAAGTTGCTTGGCTCATGGAACTTGATATATAGCCATTCCATCCGGTAGTTACATTTTTTTTAAGAATAATATTTATCAATCCACTGTTCCCTTGTGCTTCATATCTTGCCGGCGGGGTTGTAATAATTTCAATTTTTGATATACTTTCTGATCTGATTGATTTTAAATAATTAGCGAGGTCCGTTCCTGAAAGATTAAGTATTTTCCCATTTATCATTACGCCAACGCCGCTTTTTCCAACAATAGAAAGTTTATTGTTACCATCTATTTTAATTTGAGGTGTAATTCTTAACGTTTCCAATGCGTCTGTTCCCTGGGAAGCAATAGAACTCTCGACATTAAAAACCAATCGATCAATCTTCCTTTCAAATATTGGAATTTTGGATGTAACAACTACTTCCTCCAGTTGATTTTCTTTCGACCCGGTTAGCTTTAAAAAAATAATTGTATCATTTATTAGATTGATATTATAATTTAAAGGATTAACATCAACGTGACTAATTTGTAATTTATATACTCCCGGTAATATATCAGCGATTAAAAAGTTTCCAATTGAATCTGATGTAGTCGTTTTCAGTGTATTGGTGTCCTTTATCAGGTTTATGGTGGCATAGTTAATTGGTACGGAAATAGAATCCACAATCTTTCCTATTAACTTAACCTGACCGAAAGACATATGAGAAAATAGAATGCAAGCCGTTATTATTAATGTAACTTTCTTCATTTAAGTATTTTACCTCATTAAAAATATACTAATGATATTATTTTAAGGGATAGTAAATACAGCAATGATTCAAAAACCACCCGTTCGGGTAGTTTTATTCAATTGTCATACTTGTGTTTTATTTTTAAACAAACATTTCAACTCTAAAATGGATAATTTATTTATCAGAAACCGGTTTTACGTTTCGGATGCCGATCAAAAAAAAATGCGGGAGTTTAAAATTTTCCTCGCCGGCTGCGGCATAGGAAGCAATATTGCCGAATGTGCTTTACGGCTGGGGTTTGAAAAGCAAACTTTAATTGATGGGGATCTGGTAGAAGATACTAACCTTAACCGTCAAAACTATACAGCCGACCAAATACAAAATGCTAAGGCCGAATCATTAAAAAACAGGCTTTTATCAATAAATCCCCATGCAGAAATAAATTCAGCTAACATTTTTTTGAACAACGACAACATAGCGGCCTTTTTACCGGGGCACCATGTAGCCGTTAATGCTTTGGATTTTCAGTCCGATGTTCCGTTTCAGTTTGACCGGTTGTGCCAAAGAGAGGGAATACCTATACTTCATCCCTACAATATTGGATGGGGCGCTTTGGTGTTTGTGATAATGCCTGACGGCCCCAACCTTACCACCATTTCTTCGGATTATAAAGGATTCGAGAAAAAAGTGGCCTCGTTCCTGGTTGATCATATTGCCGGCAAACCAAAACATTGGATAACAAATATTTTGCAGGACTATGAAGCAAATGGCAAAGGCCAGTCGCCACCGCAGCTATCTGTTGGCTCGTGGTTAGCAGCGGGCGCCTGTACCAGCATCATCTTTAATCTTGCTACGGGAAAAAAAGTAAAACCCTTTCCTGATTTTTATTTCCTTACTACCGAACAGTAGCAATCCGTTAAATAAGCCGATAGTTTGCCGCAATAAAGATGGCTTCGGATATATTATTGGCTTTCAGCTTTTTCAAAAGGTTCTTCCTGTGAAATTTTATGGTATCAGCTGCTAAAAACAATTCTTTTGCAATCTTTTCTACCGTTAGCCCCCGTATGGAGAGCAGCAGTATTTGCCGCTCCTGCCGGTTTAGCTTCACCGCCTCCTGTTCGTTCCAGCTTGCGGTATCTAAATCATATTCAAATATTCTCTTTTCGGGATAATTAGTTATAGTAATATTTCCGGGTTTATCGTTTGACGAGGGGGATACCATACATAAAGCAATCCACATATTGCCCTGTTCATCCAGTGCCAAAGGCGATAGTTTATGATTGATCAATAGTAAATGCCCGCTCGGCTGTTTAAGCCGGAAGTCGTAAGAAATGGTATAATCAAACCTTTCTGCTAAAGCAAGATCATTATAAAACTTAAAACCGGCTTCATTAATCTTTAAAAGCAGCTCCAGGTCTTCTTCCGGCACATTTTTAAAATAAAACTGGTAGCCCAACCGCAGTACCTGTTTGGCAGATTTACCGCATAAGAATAAAGGGTTTTCTGATACATAAAGGAAACTTCTTCTATAATAGTCAATAAGGTAAACGCTGTGAAAATCTAATTTAGAAAGCGTTTCTGCAAAGCGGATATAAGATTGAACTTTCCCGTAGTCCAGCGATGTGGTGCCCGGGTCCAAATCAACAGGTGTGAAAAAGTCTCTAATCGAAATACTCATATCAATTAAGAGCCTGTTTAAAATTTATTCAATAAAAGTTTTATAGCGGACAGTTTGACCATTTCTTCCGATGATTCCATGAGTAGTTCATAGTTTCTACACAATCTGCGGTCATTGTCAAACCAGGAGAA
>JASGEW010000003.1:0-12328 GCA_047606125.1 Niabella sp.
GGCATCGGGAGGTACGTTGTTTTTAGATGAGATCGGGAATATATCATTGCCACAGCAGGCTAAGCTGCTCAGCGTGCTGCAAAACCGCGTGGTGCACCGTTTAGGCAGTAATGAAGGCCGGCCTGTTGATATAAGGCTGATCTGTGCCACCAACCTGCCGATGCAGGAGCTCGCCAATGAGAACAGGTTCCGCAAAGATCTTATTTACCGCATCAATACTGTAGAAATAACGCTGCCGCCTCTGCGCGAAAGAAAAGAAGATGTTTTACCACTGGCAGTGTATTTCTGTAAGATATATTGTAATAAATACATGAAATCTTTATTGCCGGTAAGCAAACAGGCCAAAGAAAAACTGTTGCAATACCATTATCCTGGTAATGTACGAGAATTGCAATATGCCATAGAGCGTGCAGTGATCATGTGCGAGGGAGAGGCCCTGCATGCCGACGATATTATTTTCTCGCCTATAGAGAAATATACGCATGTGAATGAGCGGCCGGATACGACTAACCTGGAGCTGCTTGAAAAGAGTACCATCATTAAGGTAATAGAAAAGCATGATGGTAATATTACAAAAGCAGCAAAAGAGCTGGGACTTACGCGCACAGCACTATACAGGCGTTTAAGCAAATACGATATTTAACCAATGAAGGCAAAACAGAAATACAGGCTTAAATATGCGCTACACCTGGTTGTATTGTTCGTGTCGCTGTTTTTAACAGCATGGTTCTTTATAAAAGGGCAGTACACGGTAGCATTTTTACTACTCCTGTTTTCTATATGGCAAAGCTATATTTTTTATAATAAGGCCCTGCTGCCTTTTAAAGAACTGGATGATTTTGCATCAGCCGTCAGGTACCGCGATTTTTCGCGACATTTTAATGCAGGCAATGCACCGGCAGAGCTGCAGGCGCTCCGGCAGGATTTCAATACGATCAACCAGGCTTTTAAATCCATCACCCGTGAAAAAGAAACCCAGCATCAATACCTGCAAAAAATACTGGAACTGGTACAAACGGGTATCCTTTTATATGAAACCGGAAATCATAAAGTTCTCTGGGCAAACGAGTCGTTAAAAAAAATAACGCAAATGCCCTATATACCTGCCCTGCATTTGCTTGAAAGAAAGAACGCCGCTTTGTATAATGCCATCGTGAGCCTGGAGCCAGGGAGCAGTAATGTATTGTTGCTGGATAGCGAACAATTAAAGATCATGCTTTCTGCAACGGCTTTCCATACGGAAGGAAAAAATTATAAGCTGGTGGCGCTTCAGAATATTAATGAGGCGCTTGATGAAAATGAAGCACGGTCGTGGAAAAAGTTATTGAGCGTAATGACTCATGAGATCATGAATTCTGTAGCGCCGATCTCTTCGCTTGCCGGTACACTGAAACAAAGACTTGCAGACGAATATCCCGGCATTGGTGAAGATATACACATAGGCATTGACACGATTCAGAGGCGCAGCGATGGCCTTCTGAAATTTACGGCCATTTACAGGAACCTCAATAAAATTTCCAGCGCCGGGAAAAAACAGGTGCTGTTAGCTGATTTATTTGAACATGTATTACAGTTGCTCGCGCCCCGGATACAGCACATTGAGATCAATGTAATATTAAAGAATCCGCACATTCAGGTTGCCATCGACCAGGGGCTCATAGAACAGGTACTGATCAACCTTTTCCTGAATGCGATCGATGCCCTGAAAGATACTGTAAACCCAACGATCAGTTTATCTGCCTATCCTGATAATGACGGCAGGATAATCATCAGCGTACACGATAACGGCCCGGGCATTACAGATGAAATACGGGAAAAGATCTTCATTCCTTTCTTCAGCACTAAAAAGAATGGCAGCGGTATTGGCCTTAGCCTGTGTAAGCAAATCATGCTACTTCATAAAGGAAATATCTTTGTAAGATCAATCGCCGGTAAAGGCACCTCTTTTCTTCTGCATTTCTGAACCGGCATGATTATTCCAACCGAATTTTTATATACTATTAACGCCCCCTGCAAACTTCAGACGCCACGGAAGGATTCGAACCTTCGTAGTAGGTTTTGCAGACCATAGCCTGACCACTCGGCCACGTGGCTTTTTTATGTTTAAAAGCAATATCGCTTATGCAACAGCTGCTGTCTGCTGCTGCGCTACCTGCTTTTTTGCATCCCTGGGTTTGTAGATATTTGCCGCCACTTTTTCCACAAGCGATTTGGGTACAAATCGGGTAATATATGCATTCAGCTTATTAGAAAAACCGGGTATGATTTCCGGTTTGCGCTTAAACAGGCCTTTCACCGCAGCAACCGCCACTTCATGCGGAGACATATTGAATCTGGCAGCGGTCTTCAGCGTATGTTCGGCCATACCCGCCCGCGTTACAAAAGCGGTATCAGTAGCGCCCGGTATCAGGCAGCTTACTGATATAGAAGTCCCTTTCAGTTCATAGCGCAGGCTCCGCGTGAATGAGAGCACAAAGGCTTTAGACCCTGCATATACTGACAGGTAAGGAACAGACTGGTAACAGGTGGTACTCCCCGTGTTCAGCAAATAGGATTCGGGGAATTGTTTTAATACAGGAATGAAGGCATGGGCGATCCTTAATTGCGCTTTTATATTCACATCGATTATATTAAGCTGGTCTTCTATATTAAGCTGTGCAAAAGGAGCATTTAAACCATAACCTGCATTATTAATAATGATATTAAGATATGCATGGTACCATTTTGTTTTTTCAAAGATAATGGCAGCAGCTTCGGGCTCCGAAAGATCCTGTACAATCACAACCACATCCACAAAGTGTTTATCGCGCAGATATTGTGCAGTTTCCTGAAGTTGCAAAGCATCAATATCCACTAATATTAATCCATGTTTCTGTTTAGCCAGCTCAAGGGCTATAGCAGCGCCTATTCCTTTTGCGGCGCCGGTTATAAGTGCGTATGACATATCAGTTAAACGTTTTTTTTCTGAAATAACTTCTTATAAAAGTGATGATAAGTAAAGGTATCATATAGATGGATTTAACTCCGGCGCATACTGGGGCTCCAAACTGTTTTTGGGCCTGGCAGTTGTCAGCTGTGCCAGCTTATGATAAAAAGGTGTTTTGCTGTTTGCATGTTTGGGTGCATAAGCGCCGGTAATTACCGGGATATACATAACACGCCTGCGGCTTTGTTCGCCTACATGCGGAGATTGCTGCACGCGGTGCCATAAGCGCCCGTCATGGATCGTCAGGTCTCCAGCTTCTATATCCAGCCCTACCTCTTTTTTATCAGGGTTATGGTCAATAAAATATTTCTTCTTAAAAAGCAAAGTGAACAACCCTTTATTATGGGTGCCTGCCAGCACACGCAGACCACCATTACTTTGCGGGCAATCGTCCAGGTGAAGCCCGACATTTAACATCGGTCTGATCCTGGAGCCCAAAAATAGATCGCGGGGACTGTCGGTATGCCAGCCCAGCTTTGTGAAATTACTGTTGTCTGTATTCAAATAATGATTAACCACCAGCCCATCTTTTTCAGATGCTCCTATCCGCCCGTCAAAGGGTGTTAATAATTTTACCAGTTGCTGCACCGGTTCGCTTTTTAGAAAATTACTTAATACCTCACTGTACTGCGAAGCAAAAGCGATACGTTGTATTAATGGAGAGCCGTCTATATCAGTACCAAATTTAAGCGGAACACCGTTTACAACAGGTGTTCCCTTGCTCAGCAGGTATTGTTCAACCGACTTGATCTCATATAAAAATTCTTTTACCGTATGCGTCGAAACAAAACTTTTAAAATGCAAAAGGCCGTGCTGTTTCAGGTGACTGATATGCAGAGCGGTAATTTCATTACCAAAATGAAACTGTTGTGTAGGGTGATTCATAACAAAAAATATTTAAGGAATTAAGAAAAAAGAATAGTAATAAAATGATATAGTGGGAAACTGCGTAATGCAGCAACCACAGCAGTTAATAGCAACAACAACACCCGGCCAGGCGAGCGGGATGCTTCAATTTGATCTGAATATGCGTTGTTATTGATGTCATCAGAATTTTTATTCAATATGATACTGCAAACATAGTGATCAAATATTAGTCTACCAAAAAAGTAGACTAATATTTTTAAAAATTATTTTCCTGCACCGGATAATGCTGTTTTTTCAAACGATGCTTTCAACGATTTTTCGAAAGCCTGATCAAGATCGCTGATCAGGTCCGCTGCATCTTCCAGCCCCACAGATAAACGGATCAGGCTGTCGGCCACTCCTGCTGCACGGCGCTTTTCGGGTGGAATGCTTTTATGCGTCATTGTTGCAGGATGACATAATAAACTTTTTACGCCACCCAGGCTTTCCGCCAATTTAAAATAGCGGGTGGCTTTTACAAACGCTGCAGCCGACGATTCTGTGTCGCGCTTTAAGGTAAAAGATACCACCCCGCCAAAGCCCTGAGCCTGCCGCTTTGCTATTTTATGATTGGGGTGTGACGCTAATCCCGGATAAAACACTTTATCAACGGCAGGATGGTGAGCTAAATGTTTTGCAATAGCCAACGCATGCTCACAATGTTGCTTTATCCTCAGGTGTAAAGTTTCAATACCGCGTATGATCAGCCAGCTGTCGAACGGCGCCAGTACGGCCCCGCTGGCATTTTGGATAAACTTGATTTTGCCGCCCAGTTCTTCAGTATTCGTTACAATGATCCCGGCAATTAAATCGCAATGCCCGCCCAAATATTTAGTTGCCGAATGCACTACAATGTCTGCGCCCAGCAACAAGGGCCGTTGTAAAGCCGGGGAAGCAAAGGTATTATCTACGCAAAGTAAACAATGATGCGCCTTTGCTATTTTTGCAATAGTTTCAATATCTGAAATTTTCAGCGTGGGGTTGGTTGGCGTTTCGATCCATATCAGCCTGGTATCAGGTGTAATTGCGTCAAGCACATTATTTGCATCTGTACTGTCAACGTAAGTCACCTTAATTCCAAATTTTTCGTACACCTGTGTAAACAGTCTGAAAGCGCCGCCATAGATATCGTCAACGGCAACGATCTCATCACCTGATTTCAACAGCTTTACAACCGCATCAATGGCTGCCAGTCCGCTGGAAAAAGCAATGCCCGACCGGCCTTCTTCAAGTTCGGCAACAATCTGTTCCAGTATGGAACGCGTAGGATTATTGGTTCTTGAATAGTCGTAACCCAGGTTTACGCCCGGCGCTTCCTGCACAAAAGTGGAGGTTTGATAAATAGGTACAGCAATGGCTCCGGTTAGCGGATCTACAGGAATACTGTGAATAGTTTTTGTTACAATGTTACTCATGACGTCTTACTTTTAAAAGGGTTAAAAAAATTTTGTTATTCCAATCAGACCTTAAACATTTTTGCCGTAAGAAGCATTAAGAGATGAGGGGACATTAAGATAAAACCGTAATGAAAACCTTAACTATCTTAATTCCTTAATGGTTGTTTTAATGTCTGATTGGTAATTAAACCTTATCAGGAAAGCAGACCGGACATGACTTTATACAAATAAAGCCCACCCGACAAACCAGGTGAGCTTATTTATCATTCAATAAAAATAATCCTAAAGCTGAACACTGACTTATCTGCCTCCGTTATACGGAGATGGATTTGGCACCTTTTTCACAGCAATGCTGCGAAGAGGTTGTCAAGGCTTCATCGGGCCATTACCCTCTGCCTTTCTTGATAAGAGATGAAAAGAACTGGTGCAAAAGTAGGATATCAATAATAGTCTACCAAATTAATAGGTTATTATTTTTAAAATAAAACCCTGATCTAAGATTTACTTTTTACGCACCTGAACCCTGTATGCTCCAAACCGGTATCGGGGCTGCTCTTCATCCGCCGGGCCACCCGGTAGCCGCTGCAATACGCATCGTTACACAAAAAGCTTCCTCCTCTCAAACTCCGTTTGATCGTATAAGGTTCCTGTGGATCATAAGATTTTTCGGGGCCCGGAGGATTTACGCTTAGCTTGCCTTCCAGTTGTTTGTAGTAATCAGAATTATACAGATCGCTGCACCACTCCCATACATTTCCCGCCATATCGTACAACCCATAGCCATTCGGCGAAAATGATTGTACAGGTGCTATCGTCACATAACCATCTTTTCCTGTGTTTAAATAGGGAAATTTACCTTCCCAGCTATTGGCTTTCGGCGCCCCGCTGTTAACATGTTCATTTCCCCAGGGATAAATGTTATTGCTCAAACCGCCGCGGGCTGCAAATTCCCACTCCGCTTCAGTGGGCAGGCGCTTACCTGCCCATTTACAATAGGCCTGCGCATCATACCAGCTTACCTGCACTACAGGGTAATTGTCTTTTCCTTCTATATTGCTGCCGGGACCTTCAGGATGTTTCCAGTCTGCCCCTTTCTGCCAGCTCCACCACTGGCTATAATCATTCAGGTCTACCGGGCCCGAAGAAGGTTTAAATACGAGGGAGGCCGCTACCAGCAGGCTATCCGCGGGACGGGGCGTACCGGGTGGCAATGTTTTTTTCAGTTCTTCCCAGTCCGGCTTTTTTTCTGCCGTGGTAATATATCCCGTTGCCTCTACAAATTTTTTGAACTGGGCATTGGTTACTTCAGTCGCATCAATATAAAAGGGAGATACCTGTACTTTGTGCTTGGGATATTCATCGGCACTGGCCTGGTCGTTATCGCCCCCCATATCAAATACACCGCCGGGTATTAGCACCATGCCTGCTACAGAAGTGTCGCCGCCGTAAGCAACAGCTCCCGTATCAGCGCTACCAAAACGGGACGGTACTTTCATGCACGAATGCGCCGAGTCTGTTCTTACTTGCTGTGTCTCCTGCTGAACTTTATTTTTACAGGAACAGACAAACAGGGCCGGCAGTATTACAGTTACACATCCAAACAAACCCGGTCTTCCAATTATTTTATTCAAAAACATTTTATTTCAATTAATCTTTTACATCAAAATTACTGCTGCTTAACCAAAGTGCACCCTTTACAGCTGCTTATTAAAAATTTCCAGGGCCTCTTTGTCATCATAGTCAACAATCAACTTCCTGAGCCGGCTCTTCAAATTTTCCCGGATTTTTGAGTATGCTTTATCATTATAAATATTCTTTAATTCATTCGGGTCTTTTTTCAGGTCGAACAATTCCCAGCTCTCAACACCTTTATAAAAACGGGCCAGTACATAGTCCGCCGTTCTTATACCAAAATGCGGCGACACATGATGGGGTTGCGGATATTCGTAATAATGGTAATACACCTCCTTCCGCCAATCGCCGACAGGCTTGTTTTCCAATACCGGAAGCAACGACCTGCCCTGTATTTCTTCTGGTACCGGGGCGCCGGCTATATCCAATATTGTGGGGGCCCAGTCAATATTAGACACCAGGTTATCTATCTTAATCCCCGGTTTGATTTTACCCGGATAACGTATTACAAAAGATGTTTTTAATGATTCATCATAAATAAACCTTTTATCGAACCATCCGTGCTCACCTAAATAAAACCCCTGGTCTGAAGCGTAAATCACTACCGTATTTTTACTAAGCCCGGTCTTATCCAGGTAATCAAGTATTTTCTCAATATTCCTGTCCAGTGATCTGGCTGTGGCATAATAATCCTTTAAATACCGCTGGTATTTCCATTTCACCAGTTCTTTGCCAGTTAAATGCTGCGCTTCAAAATCCTGTGTTATTTTACCATAATAATCCTTATAGGCCCTTGCCTGTTCGGTGTCCATGCGTGCGTACTGGCTGTTAGCATAACGCCTGCTGACTGCAACAGCTGCCGCGTCTTTACTACCGGCCCCACCCTCATCGGTTACACCAAAAGTCTGGCCCACTTTCAGGTCTTCTTTTAAGCGCATAGTTTTATCAATCGTCATATCCTGGTCCTTAGCGGCCGCCCGGGTATCATAATTATCAAAAAAGTCATGTGGCAAAGGAAACTCTATATGGTCATACGCTCCAAGATCCGGGATATCGGGCTGCCATTCTCTATGCGTAGCCTTTTCCCCTACCACAGCAAAAAACGGCTTAGTGGTATCCCGTTTTTGCAGCCAGTCAAAAAAGAAATCGGATATCAGATTGGTTACATAACCTTTATAACGGATCGTATCATTATTATTATTAATAAAATCGGGGTTAAAGTAATTACCCTGTCCCGGAAGTATATTAAAATAATCAAAGCCGGTAGGAAGGGTTCCTAAATGCAATTTCCCGATCCATGCTGTCTGATATCCATTTTGTTGTAATACTACAGGAAAAGTTTCCTGGTGCACATCAAACGTTTTTTCATTTAAGGCATACCCGTTTTTGTGGCTGAACTTTCCTGTTAAAAGCGTGGCCCTGCTGGGCCCGCAAATAGAGTTACCCACAAAATTATTATTCAGCAGCGCGCCTTCTCTTGCAATTCTGTCTATACCCGGCGTTTGAACAAGCTTATTGCCATACGCGCTGGTAGCCTGGTAGGCATGATCGTCTGAAAGAATAAAAATGATATTGGGCCGTTGCTTTTGCGCCACTGCAAATAAGGGCAAACCGGCAATTATAAATATCCTAAATAAGCTTATATTAATCTTAATTTTCATAATCCTGATTTTGAACTAATTTTCCATTTATCCTTTAGTACTGCAGCGTGAAAGGAAACAATATACGTGTAAAAGAGTAAGTATAAAAAGAAAATGAAAAAAACTTTTTAATACGATGCTGTTTTTATTTGTCATAATAATTAAGAAGGGAAAGAGATATCTGTATATCATCACAGCTCAATACTAACGGAATTATTTTATACCCACGCTGTCTTTGAGCCTGGTATAATCATAAAACCATCTGAAAGTTTTATCAAAGGGCTCGGCCTTTACCCGGCTATACCATTCTTTATATTGTTGTTCCAGCTTCTGCGCCACCCGTGGGTTGGTTGCATACAGATCGTGCAATTCTGTCCGGTCGTTTTCAATATCGTACAACTGCCAGCGTTCTGTATTTTCCGCTACCAGCTTCCACTTTCCGTCTAAAATACCCTTGTTGCCTTCATGCTCCCAGAAAATCGGTTTTTCCCTTTTGATCTCCCGGCCTGTAAACACGGATTTTAAGCTGGCACCTACATAGGGAAGTATCGGATTACCGTTATAAGTAACGGGGTATTGCGCCTGCGACAGATCCAGTAATGTAGCCATAATATCTGTTATATGCGCAGGCTGACGCTCAATGCTTCCGTTCTTTGATGAAGGGATGCCTGCAGGCCAGGAAACAATACCCGGTGAAGAAATTCCGCCTTCATGTGTATGATGTTTGTATGACCAGAATGGGGCACAGGATGCCTCGGCCCAGCCCTGGCCTAAATAAACGACAGAACTGGAAGACCCGGGTAACGTACCTTCATAACGTGCTTGCGGGCCAGGCTCTGCATTACCGCCGTTATCAGAAACAAAAAGTATCACCGTATTATCAAATATGTTTCGCTTTTTCAAACCGGATACCAGTTCCCCGATACTCTTATCTAAATGTGATACTACCGCAGCATAGATGGCCATAATATCATCAAACTTTTGTTTTTCCTTTTCACTCAGTTTATCCCAATCCGGAACATTGGGATTAAGAGGTGTTAAACCCCATTTAGGATCGATCAATCCTAATTGTATCTGTTTTTTATAACGCTCTTCCCGCAGCTTTTCCCAGCCCTTCAGGTATTTCCCCCTGAACTTTTCAATTTCTTCCTGGGGCGCCTGTAAAGGAAAATGGGGCGCATTGTAGGCGAGGTATAACAAAAACGGCTTTTGTTGGGTCAATGCGGTATCAATGAACCGCAATCCATAATCCGTCCACAGATCAGTAGTATACCAGTTCTTAGGCAATATTGCGGTGTCGTTAGGTAATTTAGTGCCATTTAAAAACACTTTTGCTTTAGGATCATCCCAATAATAATACCCTCCGGCAGGTGCATTCAGCGACTGATCGAAGCCGCGCTTTGAAGGTATTACGCCGTGCTCCTGCCCTACATGCCATTTGCCCACCATTGCGGTAAAATAACCGGCGCTTTTTAAAGCCTCGCCAATGGTAACCGTATTATTATTCAACTGCCCCCTGTAAGCGGGATGTTCCGGGCCTTTGTCTTCCATCATGTGTCCTATGCCCGCCTGCTGGGGATACAGCCCGGTTAATAAAGCCGCCCGCGATGGACAGCACCTGGCTGTATTATAAAAGTTGGAAAAGCGGATGCCGTTCTTCGCCAACGCATCTAAATTGGGTGTAGGAATTTCACTTCCATAACAACCCAGATCGGCAAAGCCCAGGTCATCGGCAAGAATGACAATGATGTTGGGCCTGTTCTGTGACAGGGCAATATTTGCAAAAAGCACGGCAAAAAAAACATATACCAGCTTCTTTGTGTAATAGTTCATATTTTTTTGTTTTATATAGATGTTCAATGTATTCAGTTGAGGAAATGGATTTTTACTTTTTGGGCCTTCCCGGTAAAGCCGCTCATTAGCATCATGGGCCTTTGCGATACTTCCCTGCTCTATAGGTATCAATCCATGCGGCCAGCTTTGCTTCTGTTTCCCTTGCTTCCCTTTTCCCCGAAATATTTTCTGTTTCTATCACCCGGTTGCCGTCCAGCCGGTATAATTCTTTTGCTACAATATTATTTGTGTGCAGGTCGTACCAGTAAGTACAACGCCATTGGTCCACCCGCACCGAATATCCCATGTGCGTAGGCGGATGCTTTATATTGACAGACTGATAGGGTCGAACAAACTGGCTAAAGGCTCTGTTGCTCCATTGCGCCTCATTGCCATTGAGTAGGGGTTTTAAACTGCTACCGGACAGTCGAGTAGCAGGTTGCAGGTTACAAAGATCTAAAAGCGTAGGATAAATATCGATGGTTTCCACAATAGCTGATAACTGGCGCCCGTTTTCCTTTTGCCCGGGCGCGGCAATGATCAGCGGCACACGCGCATCCAGCTCAAAGTTCGTTGACTTGCACCACGAGCCCTGCTCACCCAAATGATAACCATGATCGCCCCATAAAACAATAATAGTATTTTCGGTAAGGCCCTGCTCTTTCAAAGTTTTCAGCACTTTACCGATCTGCGCATCCACATAACTTATGCAGGCATAATAGCCATGTATCAGCTCCAGTTGTTTGTCGTCGGCGATCAGGCCCGAGTCAGGAATATCGTTATACCCCCTGATCTCTTCGTTATTATGAAAAGCAATGGGAGGACTGCTAACGGGCCGCTGCCGCTGTTTTAGTGCAAATTGTTCCCGCTGGTACAGTCCCCAGTATTTTTCAGGAGCACAATAAGGTGCATGAGGTTTGCGGAAACCTACAGCGAGGAAGAAGGGGCCACCGGCGGGTTTCACCTGCTTTAAAAAACGCACCGCATTTTCTGCGATCACGCCGTCTACATAAGCTGTATCTGCCACATCTGCCCGCTCAGCAGCGGCTCTTTTGCCCTTCTGGCCCATATTCTGGGGCAGCACATAATTCCCCTTACCGAAGTCGGTGAGCGATGTTGTCCAGGAAACAGGATCCAATGTACTCTTTTCTGTATGAAATACTTTCCCGATGCCTGTTGTTGTATACCCGTTATTCTTAAACGCCTGTGGCAAAGTAACCGCACCCGGCACTTTTTCCCTGAAATGTACCTGCAAATTGGTCACCCCTTCTTCATCTGGCCGTAGCCCGGTCAGCATGGAAGCACGCGATGGATTACATACCGCCTGCTGGCAGTAAGCACGCTGAAACACCACGCCTTTATCAGCAATCGCATCAATATTAGGCGTATGTACGATGGGATCGCCGTAGCAGCCCAGGTCCGGCCGCAGGTCATCCACAAGAAAAAACAGGACATTGAATCTTTTATCAGCCTGTGCCCACGACAGGGCAGGCCGGAAAATGAAGCCATAAAGCAACAGTAAAAAGAATACCTTTTTGCCGCGCACGCGCCATGTAATTCTTTTTTTGGCTATCTTTAACTTAATTATAATCATAAAAAATACTTAAATGTTTCTTTTCGCATGCAAAGAAGAATAAACAAACTGTTTTTTTCATATTATCCAATTGATTTTAAAAGTACCAATTTTTTTCTGCGTTGAATTGGGACCTATACCAGCATGGCCCCTATCATCGGAAAGAAACGGCCAAGAAAACATTTTTGATTTTTTTCATCTGCGCATTTTTATTCAAAGAAATGGATCCTGACCTTTTTAATCTTCCCGGTAAAGTTAAACGGCGATTGATACTGGTCTGAAACCGTGTAATGCAGATCCCTGCCCACATCAGTGCCATCAACCCGGTTATAATTTACAATAGCCGCTTCACTTGCTGTAA
>JASGEW010000004.1:0-5203 GCA_047606125.1 Niabella sp.
GGGCATACAGCAGCCTGTAAGCCACAGCTTGCAGAAATAGTTTGTATGGTATTTGTTTGCTCATCCTGTTTTAGGTTTGGATGAGTCTCTGCGGTAAGTGTTACTACGCTTTATGGCAAAAAGAAAGCGTGGGGCTCAACTTACCGCTCTGAGGTACTGGTATACCGGCAACGAATAAGAGAGCCCACGCCTAAACGTGAGCTATTCTACTTAATCGTCCCGTCGCCATAAAAATTACCAGTTTTCAGAGCGAGACTCAAAGCGAATTGCTTCAAATATTTTTATGAAGTAATCGCAAAAGTAATTTCATTCAAATATACAAAAGTTATTAATTAAGACGAATTAATTATGGTGGTATTATTTAATAGTTATTTAAATAATGGATTTTATTTTATTTTCCGTATGATTTCTAAGAAAAAGGCGAAGTCGTCGGGTGAAGATTTTGATTTATTTCTAATAGAACTTGGAAAAAAATTGAAATCCTATAGAGAAGCGGCAGGATACACAAGTTATGAGCATTTTGCTTATGATAAGAATATTGGACGGGCGCAGTACGGTAAATATGAAAGAGGAACTGAAGACATGCGTTTGAGCAGTTTGTTTAAATTACTTGATGCAGTGGGTGTTACCTGGGAAGAGTTTTTTAAAGAAATAAAAAGGTAGCTATTACTTGTGTAATAGAGGTTTCGCTAAAAAAGCATTGGATAAATATATAAGCAATTGGATGCTATGGATTGCGGACCAACTTGCCTCAGAATGATAGCAAAATATTTTGGTAAGTAGGTATCGCTAGACTATTTAAGAAATGCTGCACAATACGGCAAAGACAGAGTATCTATTTTAGTTTTAGCTGAGGCTGCTGAAGGTATTGGATTTAAAGCTTTGGGTGCCAGTACAAGATGGTATGTATTTGGTAACAGGGTTTATTAATGGTTCTGCTGATGTTATAAATACATTCCAATTAGTTGATCTTTGCTTTTATCCCGTCTTTTTTGTTTTTGATTCGTTTTTGCCTGACCTCATGCAATGTTTCGTTCGTATGATGATTTAACCGGCTTACCTTGGAAACGCCGATCCTTTGAGCGTGATAGATACCGGAATGACCACTGAAATAATATGCAGTGAAGCAAGCTACTGCGTAGTAGAGTGCATTTTCAGTGCCAAAGAGCTCTATGCCCATAAATGTACAGGCAATAGGCGTGTTGGTTGCACCCGAAAATACAGCAATAAAGCCGAGCCCGGCCATTAGATCGACCGGAGCTCCTGTTAAAGTGGCGATCGTATTGCCCAATGCCGCACCGATAAAGAATAAGGGGGTTACCTCTCCACCTTTAAAGCCTGTGCCCAACGTTATAGCTGTAAACAATAATTTCCATAACCAGCTGAAATGAGTAGCACCTCCGGGGCTAAAGCAGGTAACAATCGATACCGCATTGGGATCAGGATTGCTTACACCAAGACTCAAATAATCCTGGGTACCCAAAACATAAGTAAAGGCTATGATGGCAATTCCACCTATAGCCGGTATCAGCCATTTTATTTTAATGAGCCGGTTACTGTAGTTTTTTATGGTATGAGAAATTTCTGCGAATAAATAACCTGCCAGTCCGAAGGCGACACCACCTATTATTGCTTTCAGAAGCAGCAACAGATCGAAATGAAAATATCTGAAAAATACAACATCCTTTTCTGTGAAATTAATATGGTATTGAGTGTGATGGATACCCCACGCAGCACAAACGATATCAGCTAATACGCTGGCAATAAAACAAGGCATCAGGGCATCGTGTTTGATGCGGCCTAATGCGAGTACCTCCAATGCAAAGATGGCCCCGGTAATGGGGGTGCCAAATACAGCTCCAAACCCTGCCGCAATACCAGTCATTAAAAGGGTTTTTACGTCCTCTTTCGATAATTTCAGCTTCGTGGCGAAAAACTGGGCGAGGCTGCCGCCTATCTGAACTGCAGTACCTTCTCTTCCGGCTGAACCTCCGAATAAATGTGTTATTACAGTCGTTAACAGTACCAGGGGCGCCATTCTAAAGGGTACACCTTCTCCCGGATCATGTATTTCATCCATGATGAGGTTGTTACCACCCTCTGCATTTTTACCCGAAATTTTGTACAGGAAATAAATAAGGATGCCTGCAAGAGGCAATAGAAAGAGTAGCCAGGGATTATTAAACCGCAAATGCATAGCCCTATCCAGCAGCCACAGAAAAAGAGCCACAAGAGATCCGACAGTTAAAGAAACGGGGATAGCTAAACAGGTCCATCTAAACAGATAGGACACGATAAAAAAATGCTCGAAAGATGTCTTTAGTCTTTTCATTCCTACAAATTACAATTAGCATATCAATAAGATACTGATAAATTTGTAGGCGCCATCAGCCCAAAAACTGAGCGGTTTAAATAGGAAGACACCATTTCCTTTCCATTAATGGCACAAATGTAGTACATTCCTCAATAAATTTCCCATGAATATTTATTATTGTTTTAGGCCATGGGGAACTTCCATAAAAATTTTTCATTCATTCATTCTTTATGTCATTTATGAATGAAAAATTTCATGTACGTTTCCTTTAAATTTTTTTGATGACTATTTATCCTGAATACAAACCACTTCCACTTTCCGCGTAGTTTTTTTCAGCTCCAGGCCATAGCGGGCCAATTGTTTTTGTACATTTCCAGCATCGCCCAGGTTACCGTAAAGTATCATATCTACATTACCGGTAAAACCGGTTTCGTCTATCACTACAACCGGTTTGTTCATATCTTCCAGCGCGTCCTGCAGGGTGTTGGCAATAGTATTAAAAGGAGTATTGGAAAAAGTATAGGTGCTGTCGCCAACTTTCTGGTATTTGCTTTTTCCTCCTTTTGTAGCAAGCAGGTTTTTATTTTTCACAGTAAGTGCCAATGCCGGTAGTTCCCGCGTTTCTCTTTGTGCTATAACGCCCCGGTGTTGTTTAAAAAAGCGGTTCAGGTCTTGCTGCATATATTCATTTAGTAAACCCTTATCTTTTTCCAGCAAGGAAATCTGGTAAGAGTACAGGTTTGCAGCCTTCCATTGGTCTGTAAGGTTTTTGCCTGATGGAAATGTTACGGTAATTTTATCTTTTAATTCTATAAGAAGTCTTACCTGTTTTTCTTTGGAGTAACTGTATGCAGCTGCATACAGTGTCATAATATCGGCATTTAGCCAAACCGAAGTGTAAAGACCTGTTTTTGTATCAACAAATGCTCCTTTGCCGCTTCCAAACCCCGGGTTGTAAGGCTGTATGCCGGAGAAAAACATTGTTTGCAGAGCAGGGTGGCCGGCAGTAAATAGCCCTCGCTGCCAGGGGTCATAACCTTCCGCTGCCAGGTCTTTTTTTACAGTCAACATTGGCAGCTTCCCATTTAAAACTTCGTTTACGTGGTCTGCGGTGGCATTGTCGCCATTGGTAATGGCAATAACTTTACCGGCTGTATCTATCCATACATGGTGGGGCACAGAGGTATGGGGGAAAAGCACGCGCCAGCTGGTATCACCATATATAACCGGCAGGCCGGCAAGAGCGGCGGAAATGGTGCTGTTGCTTAGATGAGCAAGCCGCCTTACTGCCACTGCGCTGTCTTCCCAGGGGTTAATAAGTATTACCTGTAATTTACCATTAAATTCTTTTTGTAATGCTGCCATTTTGGGCATAGAGGCCAGGCAGCTGGCGCACCAAATGCTCCAAAAATCCAGTATCACCAGCTTGCCTTTTAGGGCGGCCAGGCTACCGGCGTCGGCAGGGGTATTTACTATGTTTTTAAAAGGCACGTCTGGCACTATATCTCCAATATTTACCGGCTCTTTTGGTTGGGCGTTTAAATGAAGATAGACCGCTATGCCTGCATATAACAGCAATACACGTTTCATTGGGCGCATTTTTAGTACGGCCAAAGTTTTTTATATTCGCATGCATTAAAAAGGTATTATTTGAGGAATTTCCCCATTTTCCAACAGAAAAATTCAAAGACTATGTCAAGTACCTTAAAAATATTAAGAGAATTGAACGATTATACGCAGGAGTATGTGGCGGAAGACGTATTGGGCATTAGCCAGACTACTTATGCAAGAATTGAAAAAGACCCCTCAAAAATTACAGGGGCGTACGCGCAAAAGCTGGCCGCCTTATACGATGTAAATATTGCTAACCTGCTTTCTGAAGCTACGCCAATTATTACTTTTCAGCCGAAATCTATTTCTGGGAATAACGGGAGTAATGGATATAGTCTGGGTTCAAATAACCATTTCCACGAGGGAGCAATAAAAGCCATTAAAGAGCAAAATGAATTACTAATAAAACAAAATGCGGAGCTGATGGAGCTGGTAAAGACCCTGGGTGGTAAGCTGGCGGGTAAGTAAAAAGTGGCTATTATTCCCGACATTTATACTCAGGTTAAAGCCGCCATATTTTTGATAACAAGCTGCTGAATTCTATTTCAGGGAAGGTTTGCTTTTTCGCACAGTAAGAACATTACACACTATACATCTTTAAGTACTTCCCAATAACCGCCTTTTGCGGGGCCAATACGCCTTATAATACCGTTTTTGCGCAAGGTGCTTACATTGTTATGAATACTGGTTTCGCTTATCTGAAGCAGGTTTGATAATTCTTTAAAGGTGATTTGGCTGTAGGCAGCCATTTCTTTCACAATTTTTAATTGATTGGAAGATAACTTTTCACCTAACTTTTCACCTAACTTTTCACCCAAGTTCGCAATCTCCGTACTTGTTTTTTGCTGTGTATAAGCCAGCGATACATCCAAGCCGTTGGGAATTTCCTTTATACCCAGCTTCATAGTGGGGTAAGTGCTAATTTCGCTGCGTATGCGTAAAAATCCACTGCCATATTTTTCAATATCGCCGGTAAGGTAAAAGGCTTCGGCAATAAGCTTATTTCTTGCATAAGCATGGTAATCGTCCCGCTTTAAATCTTCCAACGTAAGGTCGCCCAATAGTTTTCCGGGGTTAAAAAATAGTACATTATTATCAAACAGTTTGATCTGTACATCTATCGGGCTGCGATAGTCCCTGTGAATAAGGCATTATGTAAATTAAGATATTATGTAAACCTTCTCTATTTCGAAGCTATCGACCCCATATTTTCTGCTGTTTTCCGGCTATACTTTACATAAATACTTTACATAATAATCATATTTGGATCATTAAAAA
>JASGEW010000005.1:0-18177 GCA_047606125.1 Niabella sp.
ATTGGGCATCGGTTAAATCTGTCGAATACATATCTTTTTAAGTTTAGTACCTCAAAGAAAATATGTTTCACTATTTAATCCTTGCCCATAATCTTTTTTATTTTATATTTTTAAACAGGCTCTAATTCTCTATTATGAAGACAATATCAGCAGGATGGACTATAAATATTACAAAAACCTTGGCAAGGGATTGATTGGTTCTGGAGCCATGGAATCATCGCATAGAACAGTTGTGCAATGCAGAATGAAACGATCCGGACAATTATGGACAAAGCTAGGAGTGGCCCACATGCTGTGCCTCAGAACTATTAAAATGAACAAACAATGGAATAAAGTCGTTCAAATGGTAAAAACAAAATCCAAACTTAAAATCGCAGTCTAAAAAATGTTATGCACCCCTTCACAACTGTAATAACCAAAACATGATATGACAGACAATTATGATTCTTCTACAATTTGTTCTTACGGGCATTAAATATTCCTATGTATTTAATTATTTTTATCCCAATACCTTAAAAGCCTATTTTACATTATAAAGGATAATCATTGCTCGATACATGTTACCATAAAAGGCAGCAAGAGAATCATCTGTACCGAACTGTCGAAATTTATAGGTATAGCGCCAACCAATGTTGCAAGAGCTATAAAGAAATGGGCGGAGGCTAAAAAACTGGCCGCATAGGCTCCGCTAAAGGAGGTTGTTGGGAAGTACTATAAGACTATAAAGAAAACAAAAAATAATCCTGTCGGGTTTTCTCTTGCCTGAAGGGCTTTTCGGAGAAAATGATCTTATAGGGTTGAATAGAATAAAAAGAAAGTTTGGACAGTTAGGATATCCATTTATCTACAATACTTTTAAAAGTTTCGCGATACTGTTCGCCTACGGGAATTTCTTTTTTGCTGATAAATAAAGATGTTTTACCGATAGCGTTTATCTTTTCCAGCTGAACAATATAAGAACGGTGCACGCGCATGAATTTTGATGCGGGGAGACGTTCCTCCAGGGCTTTTAAAGAAGTGAGGGAAAGGATGGACTGTTCGGGTTGCACTAAATGGGGTTTTACGTAATCTTTCAGGCTTTCAATGTATAAAATGTCGTCATACTTTACCCGCACCCATTGATATTCCATTTTAATAAAAATAAAATTATCCTGTGTGGCGATAACCTGCTCCTCGCCCGATTCCTGTATTTGCAAAGCCTTTGTGGCCGCGCGTAAGAACTCGTCGTAATCGAAAGGTTTTAATAAATAATCAATGGCATTTACCTTATATCCTTCTATCGCAAAATGGTTATAGGCGGTAGTAAAAATGATTTTTGACGGACGGGCCTGTTCCTGCAGCCAGTGAGCCAGCTCCATACCACTGAAGTTGGGCATATTAATGTCTAAAAAAAGAAGATCGGGTTTTACGCAGGTATCAGCTTAATGGCTTCCACAGCGCTGTTGCAGCTTGCTACCGGCTGCAAAAAGGTGTTTGAGCAATAAAATTTTCAACCAGCTTTAATGCCAGCGGTTCATCATCAATAGCTATACATTTTAACTGCTTCATACATCCAGATTGATTTGAAGTTGGGCCTTATATTTTCCCTGCGTATTGATTGCTGTTTCCAGTTGGTATTCTTCAGGATACATTAACTCCAGCCGGCGCCGTGTATTAGGCAAACCTATTCCTCCTTCATCCATTGTATTCGTATTCGGCTTTTCAAATTACAGCGATAACGCTGCTTACGACCAGAATTTTTTACAGAACTATGCAGAGATCAATATAATACCCATGTTAAAACGTATTAACGGGGTGGGGGATGCATCTGCTTTTGGTTCCCGTAATTACTCGATGCGTATCTGGCTAAAACCGGATGTAATGGCAATTTACGGACTTGTTCCAGTAGATGTGACAGATGCGCTTAGTGAGCAGAACGTTGAAGCAGCCCCGGGAAAATTTGGGGAAAATGGCGGGCAAAGTTTTCAATATGTAATTAAATATACAGGCAAACTGCAATCGGTATCCGAGTTTGAGAATATTATTATCAAATCAACGGGCGAGGGCAAGTTATTACGCCTTAAAGATATTGCGCGGGTGGAACTGGGCGCTCAAAGTTATAGCACCGTCTCTCTTGTAAACGGAAAACCCACTGTAAATATTTCGGTTAACCAGGTAGCGGGTGCCAATGCACAGCAGGTAATTGAAGAAGCGACCAAAGTGCTGGAAGATGCTGCCAAATCATACCCTACCGGTATGCATAATATCACCCTGGTAAATATTAATAAGTTTCTCAACGCCTCCATCAGCAAAGTACTGCATACGCTCATAGAATGTTTTCTGCTGGTGTTCCTCGTAATATTTATTTTTCTCCAGGATTTCAGGAGTACCATTATTCACGGGATATCCGTACCCGTAGCCATTTGCGGTACCTTTTTCTTTTTATATATATTTGGATTCAGCATCAACTTGCTTACTTTATTTGCACTCGTGCTGGCCATTGGTATTGTGGTGGATGATGCCATTGTGGTAGTGGAAGCGGTACATGCCAAACTGGAAGACGGATATACTTCTGCCCGAAAGGCCGCGATAGACGCCATGTCAGAGATTTCAACTGCTATCGTGTCTATAACCCTGGTAATGGCGGCGGTATTTGTGCCGGTAACGTTTATCAGCGGTTCCACCGGGGTCTTTTATAAGCAGTTTGGGATTACCCTCGCAGTGGCTATTGTGATATCGGCCAATCGCAGTCTGATATAGCTGCCAGCACTATATATTCCCTTACGGGTACCAGTAGCTGGGAAGCAGATGTATGGGGAAAACTGAAAAGCGCTAAAAAAGCTTACGTTGCAGCTTACCTCGAAAGTGATGCGTACCGCAGAACCGTGCAAACACAGTTAATAGTCAGCATTGCCACAGACTACTACCAGTTGCTGTCTTACGATAAGCAGATACAGGTAATAGAAGCGACCATTGCAAACAGGAAAAAAGATGTGGAAGTGGTAAAAGCGCTTAAAGAAGGAGCTGTAATAACCGGTGCGGATGTAGTGAACAGGGAGGCAAATGTATATTCGGCCGCTTTACAGCTGCCCGATCTTAAACAAAGCCGCCGCGAGCTGGAAAATGCTTTAAGCACTTTGCTGGCTATGCCGCCCGACAGCATACCGCGGAGCAGTTTCGATGAGCAGCATATAGACATTGCCCTGCAAACAGGTTTGCCGGCGCAGCTGCTGGCCAACAGGCCCGATGTTCAGGAAGCTGAATATGCCTTTCGTAACGCATTTGAACTTACCAATGTAGCCCGCACTTATTTTTATCCTTCGCTTACCATTTCAGCTTCCGGTGGTTTTGCAACAGCAAATACCCTGCAAAATTTCTTTAATGGCACTTTTTACGGCAGTCTTGTTGGCGGGCTTACACAACCTGTTTTTAACCAGGGACTGAATAAGCAGCGTCTTAAAACTGCGGAAGCTACCCAAAAAGAAGCCTATTATACCTTCCAGGCTGCACTGCTAACAGCCGGTGAAGAAGTTAGCAATGCTTTATATGCATACGAAATGGCTAGGGAAAAGCAGCAGCAGCGTAATGCCCAACTGACCGCCTTACTCAAAGCTGTAGACTTTACCAAAGAATTACTGAAATATACTTCCAGTACAAATTATACGGATGTATTAACTGCCGAACAAAATCTGCTGAGCGCGCAGTTAGATGCAGTGAGCGACAAATTACAGGAGCTGAATGCAGTGATCAGTTTATATAAGGGATTGGGCGGCGGATGGAAATAACCGGAGATATGCTGCCTGAAGGTCCGTTTTAAAAAGGTCTCATGTATGCAACTAACAAAAAGATGGGTCGTGTAAAAGTTGCCGGTTCATTTTTTTATGACCTGCTCTTTAAGCCTGTTAATGATCTTCCCGCTATCAGTAATGATCACTGCTTCATATTCGGGAAATGAGGCCAATAATTTAAAGCCCTTATCTTTTCCAAGCACCATGACCGAAGTGCTGAGTGCATTGGCAAACTCGGCGCTGGGGCCCAATATGGTTACGCTGGTCAGGCCGGCTGCTGGATAACCGGTTGCAGGGTTAATGATATGGCTGTACCTTTTACCATCGATCATCGCAAACTTTTCGTAGCTGCCTGAGGTGGTTACTGCACCGTGTACAGGAATAACGGCAATAAGTGCGCCCTGGTTAAAAGGATCGTTTATCCCAATTTGCCAGGGTTTCCCATCGGGCCAGGTACCCCAGGTTTGTATATCGCCTGTAGCATTTATCAGTCCTGCAGTAATACCTTTATCAATCATCACAGCTTTGCATTGATCGCCTGCATACCCTTCTCCCAGTGCACCAAAGCCTATCTTCATACCTTTTAATTTTAAGAAGATAGTAGAACTGTCTTTATTAATGATAATGTTTTTGTAACCAACCTTTGCTACCGCTTTTTTGACTGACCCGGATGAAGGCATTTTCGTCATACTGCCATCAAAATGCCATATTTTTTCCATAGCCGCAAAACTGATGTCGAAAGCGCCATTGGTTATTTTAGATATATTTAATGCACGTTCGGTTAAGTCCAGCAGCTCTTTATCTACTTTAACAGGCCGGATACCTGCATTGCGGTTCACTTCCGAAACCTGCGAGGTAGCCTTCCAGTCGGATATTAAATATTCTATCCTCGATATTTCGGCAATAACTGTGTCGATATAACGTTCTGCTGTCAGCGAATCCCTGGCTACAATAGCAATGTCAAAACGCCCGCCCATCAGCAAAGCATCGCGCTGGCGCAATACCTGTGCATTGGTAGCAGTGCACAGCATTAATAAAAGGGTAATAATAAATATCCTGTTCATGGGTACTTTCTAATAACAATCGGCAAGTATTTGTCCTGCCTCCGAAAATGTAGCAGTGTTTTATAAACAGGCCTTATATTAAAATGCTACAAACTTGCATTTTCTTTTTTGATGGAGTTTTCTTTGCCTGCTATATTAATAAGGGATTCAATATCGGAATATTTTAATTTTCCGGATACGTTCACATATACCATATTGTCGCCGTCTTTTACCAAAATATACAGATTTCTGATCGACTCGCCGTTGGTTCTGGCCATGAGCCTTATTTTAGACCCGTCACTGATTATGGATGCAAGCTCTTCGTACCGGTTATTTCTAAAAAAATCTTCCTGCCACTGATAACCCCTGGTATTGCCTTCGATAGTGAGTACAGTGATCTTTTTTACTTTGTTGATGATTGCTGCAAGCTCTCTGTTATAGCTTCCGTCATCTTTTAAAGCTTTTTTGATAAATGGTTTTGCCAGCGCCATGGGCATGCGTATATTAACAATGGTAGCCTGTTCGGATAAATCTGCTTTACTAATAAACGGCACATGCGGTTTACTTGAAATCATACAGGAACTGAACAGTAATAATATTATAACAGGTACGAGAATTTGTACTTTTTTCATGTAATTGCGGTTTGAGGATTGAATTATTTGCTATCGTTCACAAGTTTTGATACATCATCCAGGTTCAGCTTGCCATCCAGGTACATTAGAATATTCTGCTTGCCGCTTAATACACTAAGCACCAGGTTCGAAACCGTGTTGCCTGATGAAGGAGTGGCCAGGAATTTTATTTTGCTGTCGTTGCTGTTCACTGTCATCAGTTCTTCGTAGTTCAATTTCTTTATAGCGTCGAGTATGCTGTTGGAAATACCGGGCATGCTGTCTTCAATTATTAATATTTTGATTGAATTAATGGATTGCGTCAAAGGCCTTATCCTTTTAAGATCTTCGTCTTCTATGTTTAAACTGTTTAACATTTTAAACATAGGCTTTGCTATTTTGATGGATGTTACACCTTTGGCTTCCTGGTATTTATCAAATATAGCGTCAAGCTTTGACAGCTGGGCATTTGCGATCCCCACAGTAAGAATAAACAGAACAGATAGTATATATTTCATGGTGAATGTATTTACAAGTTTATAGATAAGTGTTTTAAGGTTTTCATATTGTCAACGCCTTTGTTAATGTTCATAGCCAGCATATTCAGCGATTTTTCCGTGATCTGCATGGCTTCATCTTCGCTTTTAACGGGTTTGCCGTTAATAATAACATAGCCCGGTTGATAGCCCGTATTTTCCTGGTCATCAGTATTACTTTTCTTATAAGCAGCGGGCGCACCTTTTCTTTTATATTGCCGGCTGCGCTGCACTTTTTTAGCTACGGCAACTATGGCCGGTTGCTCTTTTTCAACGGGCGCACCTGCAATAACCGGATCTGTTATTTGTTTTTGAACCGGGGCGGCTGTAACAAGACCTGCATCAGCGGGTGCTGTATGTTTATTTAAAAAGAATAGGGTTGTTGCTATAATCAATCCTGCTACGGCTGCGGCAACAGCATACCTTGTAAATAAAAATATACTGCGGGGTGCTTGTTTTTGATTTTGGGCAATAGCTTCATCCAGTTTGGCCCATAAAGCTTCCGATGGCTCATAGTCGTCAAACGCCTCTTTGTGTTCCCGAATAAAATTTTCCAACCTTTTATGCATTATTGCTGATTTAAAATATCAATTACTTTTTTTCTGGCCCGATGATAAATAGTTCTTACGTTATTATGCGAAATATTTAACATTGCCGCTATTTCTTCCTGCTTCAGCCCATCAATAGTAAACAGGTTAAAAATGATGCGGTAATGATCTGGTAATCGGGTAATAGCTTTTTTGATCCTTTCAACATCACAGCTGAATTGTTCCTCATCTGTTCCCAGTTCCTCATCTGTATCAATCCTGCTGATATCCACATCTGTCCACTTAATTTTTCTTTTTCGCAGCAGGCTGATAGATTTATTGATCACAATGCGCCTTAACCATGCTTCAAAACTGCTTTTATAGGTAAACCTGTCCAGATTGTTAAAAGCATCCATAAAAGCTTCCTGCACTATATCCTCGGCATCAGCAAGATTGTTTACGACACGCATGCTGCTATTGAGCATCGGTTTTGCATATTTGCGGTAGATCTCATAAAATGCCTGCCGGTCGCCCTCCCTGCAAAGTTCTACCTGCTCATCTACTGCTATTTCCAATGTTAAACTCAATTTGTCTGGCCGCTTTTATATAGTAATAGCGGAAATTAAGAAAATGTTACACGAATTAGTATGATTAATAAAAAAAGTCATAAAAAGTTAAAACGGCGTAAAATAGTTTGCTTTTTCGAAGAGGGATGATGAGGTTGGCGACATGCTCCAATTTTGAGGGAAATGATCAATTCATCTGCTCTTTTCGGTATGCCTTAGGCCCCATCCCCTTATGTGTTTTGAAAAACTTATTCAGGTGGCTTTCATCTGTGAATCCAAATTCATTTGCTATCTGTGAAAACGTTATGGTAGGGACAACTAAGCGCTTTTCAATAATACTGATCCTGTAATCATTTACATAATTACGGTAACTTATCCCAAACTTATTTTTGAAATAATCGCTGAAATAGGTGGGTGCAATGGCAAAATGAGTGGCTATACTTTTTACCTGGATTAGTGATGGTTCGTAGATGTGCTGATGGATATAAGAGATTAATGCTTCTTTTTCAGGTTGCCCGTTATCAATACGGATGTTCAGTTTTGCGGCAGCTTCTTTGATCAATCCTAAAATGGAAAGTATCTGGTAAAACATTAAAGGGGACCGGGCTATGTCTTTTTTACAATTATAAGCCACGATGTTTTCTATAGTATTTTTCAAAATGGAAATGCAAGGCTCATCCATTCTCAATTTTACCTCTTTCAGCAATTTATTCCGCATAATGCTTTCCGGTGTCAGCGAAATGAAGGCATCGGCCTCATAATAGATCTTATGCCCCGAAAAATAATCATCCGTAAATTTTATGAAAGTAAAGTGGGTGCTTCCGGCAATTTCAAAATAATGCTCATCCTCCGGACTTATAATAAATAAGTCGCCTTTTTTATAAGGAAATCTATTCTTATTCAGCAAATGAACGCCGCTCCCTTTGCGGATGTATACGAGCTCATAATAAGTATGACTATGCACCGGTAAATGGAACGTCCGCTCTTCAAAATCGTGAATGACCAGCTGCTCAAACTGCACTTTTTTCATACACATTTTTTATTTAGGATAAAAGTACAAAAATAAGCTTTAAATGTACAAAGCTTAAAAGAACGACTATGGCGAAATTTGCAAAAACAAAATATTATGGACATTAAAAAGGTTTTTCAACGCTCACTTTTTGCCACAATAATGTTGGCGATAGTGTCCTGTAATAATGATAAGAAACAAACGGTTTCCGATGCCCTGCTGTTGCAGGATATTACTTTAATTGACGGAAACGGTGGTTCACCACAGGAACACACTGATATTTTGATCCGGGGCGACAGTATTGCCGCGATCGGGCAAAAGCTGGATACCACAGGTATAAAAACACTTAACCTTAACGGCAAAACCGTGATGCCTGCGCTCATCAGCGACCATGTGCATATTGGTAGTTTAAAAGGGACGGCCAACAAAGCGGAATTTTATACCGAAGACAACATCAAAGCCCAGCTGAATAAATACCAGGATTACGGTGTACTTAATATTATGGTGATGGGTAGCGACCGTCCCCTGCTTTTTGAAAAAGGCATCCGCGACCAGTCTGTGGCAGGGAACTATCCCGGTGCAAGGCTGCACTCTGCGGCTTATGGCTTTGGTGTTCCCAAAGGTGCACCACCCATAGAATTTGCAATGGATTATGTTTACCGTCCTGCAAAACCGGAATTAGTGGCTGCCGAAATGGATAGTCTTGCAGCGTTAAAACCCGGGTTTGTAAAAATATGGGTAGATGATTTCGGCGGGAAATACAAAAAAATGGATCCTGCGGTATATCAGGAAATTATCAACCAGGCACATCAACATCAACTACGGGTGGCCGCCCATGTTTATTATCTTTCTGATGCACGGCAACTGGTAGCCGATGGTGTGGATGTGATCGGGCACAGCGTGAGAGACAGCCTGCTTGATGACGAGCTGATCCGCCAAATGAAGGCCAAAGGGGTTGCCTATATTCCCACATTGTCGCTGGACGAATTTGCCTACATCTATGCCCGTAAACCGGAATGGATCAATGACCCGTTTTTCAAAGCATCACTGGAGCCGGGCGTGTACGGGATGATCACTTCTGATAAATATCAGAACGGACTTAAAAATTCCCCCGCATACGCCAAAAACGTAAAAGCTTTTGAAACGGCATTAAAAAATCTTAAAAAACTATACGATGCGGGTATTTTGATCGCAATGGGCACAGACAGCGGGGCAATGCCTTTACGTGCACAGGGTTTTAGCGAACACCTGGAACTGGAGCTGATGGTACAGGCGGGCTTGACACCGTTGCAATCCATTACCGTTGGCACTAAAAATGCTGCACAGGTACTTAAAATCGACAATCATTTCGGTACCATTGAAAAAGGAAAAACAGCCGACCTGCTGATCCTGAACGGCAATCCCGCACAGGACATTAAGCAGAGCCGTAATATTTATGCCGTTTACAAAGCCGGTAAAAAAGTGAGCAAGGGTCCTGTAAAATAAGTTTAACCTGAAGAGGCGCTGACTACAGTCAAACAGTATTATTATGAAAAGGAGAGAACTTATCAGTACCGGTACAATGGCCATTACAGGTTTATTTTTACATTATCAATTATCCGCTATGACAACAGTTGCGCCTCAGTTATTTTACTTTAAGGACGACGGAAATATTCCGAATAATAAATTTCCGCTGCTGATCTACAAGAGTGCCTTTTCGCAGCGGGGAAGCAAAGGTGGCGACTGGCTGGAAGCACATTTTGCGGCCAATGGCTGGACCAATACCTGGCGTTGGGGGGTGTATTCTTTTCATCATTACCACAGCACTACCCACGAAGTGCTGGGCTGTTTCAGCGGCGATGCATTGCTGCACCTGGGAGGCGAAAACGGAAAGAAAATCAACGTGCAGGCGGGCGACATCATAGTCATTCCGGCAGGTGTCGGGCATAAATGTATTAGTCATAGCAATGATTTTACCGTACTCGGCGCTTATCCTTATAACTTAAGTCCCGACCTGATGAAAGGCGAAAAAGGAGAACGACCGGCTGCCGATAAACGCATCGCCAAACTAAAGCTCCCGGACACAGACCCTTTTGCAGGTAAGGCTTCAGGACTAACTAAAATCTGGAAAAAATGAAAATATATCTGACCATTATCTTATCATTTTTAACAATGGGAATACACGCACAAAATTTAAAAGGGAAAAACTGGACTGCCCGGAAAGTGGCGCATACTTATATCGTAAGCGTTGCCGATAAGATCGGTATTCTGGATGCGCTGACCGATTTTGTTGTAGCGCAGGAAATTACTGCCGGGCAAATAACAGGTATCGGCGCTACCAACGAGGCTACGCTGCGTTTCTTTGATCCGGTTGCCAAAAAATATGTGGACAAAACCTTTAGTGAGCAAATGGAAATCAGCAACCTTTCCGGGAATATATCTGAAGTAGAAGGAAAGCCAATGCTGCACCTGCACGTTACATTGGGCAGGCGTGATTACACCGCGTTGGCAGGACACCTGCTCGATGCCAGAATACGGGGTGCAGGCGAATTTTTCATTTACCCTATCAACAGTAAGGTGGTAAAGGTAAAAATGAAGCAGTCGGATTAAATTTTTATGATTTTGAAAAGCAATAACCACGCTGCGAAGTAAGCCCGGCCAATCTGAAATCTGCCGGACATCTCCGGATGTTGATTCAAAGGTGCTGCACCGGGCATTAAAAGAAGTTTTAAATATTGAAGCATGATTGATTTTAAACGGCTCGATCACGTATTGATAAGCATTCCGCCCCGCAGTAAAGATGCCGCACGTGCATTTTATACGGATGTGTTGCGCCTGAAAGAAATTCCCGGCAATCATCCAAAAGACGCGATCTGGTTTGAGACAGGTGATATTCAATTGCACATCCGGGAAGAAGATGGGCATCAGATCAATGCTGACCGCCATCCCGCCTTTGAGGTAAATGATCTACCGGCTGCCAAAAACTTTTTGGAACAACAAAACATCGCGATCAGCTATTCATCAGCCATTGAGGGCAGACAACGGTGTTTTTTCCGCGATCCGTTTGGCAACCGGTTTGAGCTGATCGAGTATAAAAAATAAAATTATGAAGCAGTTAATAAAAATGGCAGGCATTGTCCTGCTCTTAATAAAAACTTCTTTAACAATGGCACAGGAAAAATATGAAGTAATAGCCAGGATTTCACCGCCGGATCCCGATATGTCGGGCATTGCGGTAAGTTCAGACAACCGGGTGTTCCTCGGTTTTCCACGCCACGCCGACAACCACAGGGCATTTGCGCTGGCAGAACTTGTGAACGGCAAACCGGTTCCTTTCCCGGGTAAGGATTACGTATATCCGTCCACAAAACCTTATGCGGAATGGCTGGTTTCCCCACATGGAATGTATATGGACAGGAACGATGTGCTTTGGGTGCTGGATGACGGTAAACGTGCCGGGCAGAAAGAAATTCCTGAAGGCGCAGCCAAAGTGGTGGCTATTGACATCCGTTCCAAAAAAATATTATATAACCTGGTCATTACAAAACCGGTGCTTTCAGACGAGTCGCACTATAATGATCTGCGCGTAGATCTTACGCATGGTGAAAAAGGAACGTTGTACATCGCCAATTCCGGTTTCGGTGAGCGCTATTCCCTGGTGGTTATCGATGTCGCTTCGGGTAAGTGCCGTGAAGTGTTGCGGAATTATTATTCCACTTCTCCCGAACCGGGTTTTATGGGTTTTCTTGAAGGCAGGCCATACATGTATGATTTTAAAAAACAGACCTTTCCCAATGGCGGCGCAGATGGTATTTCGTTAAACGCCGACAGTAAGAAACTATACTGGACAACCATTACCGGCAGAAAACTGTACAGCCTGTCCACAGATCTGTTAAGTGATTTCAATAGCTCCAATCAGCAGATTGCTGATGCCGTAAGGTTTGAAGGTGAGCATCCTGCCTGCGACGGGCTTGCGGAAGATGAGAACGGCAATATCTTTTTTGGGGCTTTTGAGCAGCAATCCATTGTTCAGCGTTCGCCCGATGGCAATTATAAATTGCTTGCCCACGATACCGAAAATTTTATCTGGCCCGACGGATTGGCATACCGCAACGGTTATGTGTATGTTACACTGGGGCAATGGAACCGCTTGCCAGGATTTAATAATGGAAAAGATTTAAGGAAGCCGCCCTATCTGGTAGTGAGAATTAAGATTTGAATTCCGGGAACAGGGCCATTGATACAAATAACTGAAATTTAAAATAATATGGAATACAGATTTTTAGGTGCCTCCGGTTTGAAAGTGCCGGTGCTTAGTTTCGGAACCGCCACTTTTGGCGGTGGCAATGATTTTTTTAAAGCCTGGGGATCCACCCAGGTTGAAGAAGCCAAACGCCTGGTAGATATCTGCCTTGAAGCGGGTGTGAATCTTTTTGATACGGCCGATATTTATTCGGACGGGCTGGCCGAAGAAGTATTAGGCAAAGCTATAGCAGGAAAACAGCGGACCGAACTGCTTATTTCTACTAAAACGACTTTTACTTTTGGCGATGGCCCGAACAACCAGGGCTCTTCACGCTTTCATATTTTAAAACAAATTGAAGGAAGCCTGAAACGACTGGGTACAGATTATATTGACATTTATCACATGCACGGTTTCGACGGCAATACGCCTGTGGAAGAAACTTTGAGGACACTGGATGATCTGATTGAAAGCGGCAAGGTACGATACACTGCTGCTTCCAATTTCTCGGGCTGGCACCTGATGAAATCATTAGGTATCTCAGAAAAATTTGGCTGGAACAGGTATGTGGCGCATCAGGTTTATTATTCGCTGGTCAACCGTGAGTACGAATGGGAACTGATGCCTTTAGGGCTGGACCAGAAAGTAGGAGCCATCATTTGGTCGCCTTTGGCCGGCGGAAGACTGGGCGGCAAGTTCAGCAGGAAAAAAGAGTGGCCCACTTCGGGCCGTGTGGCAGCAGGTGGCAGCCCGGTACTGGAGGATGTTGTGGGCAAAGAGCATTTGTTCAAAATTACGGATGCTTTGGAAGATATAGCCGAAGCAACAGGCAAAACAGTATCGCAGGTAGCATTGAACTGGTTGTTGCAACGGCCTACTGTTTCAAGTATTATCATCGGTGCAAGAAATGAAGAACAATTGAAGCAAAATCTCGAAACAGTCGGATGGAACCTGACGACCGAACAGGTTAAAAAACTGGATGAGGCCAGCGCTGTTCCACCTACATATCCCTATTGGCATCAGTGGCAAAATAAATCATTAAACCCCACCCCGGGGTTCTACTAAAACTGTATGGTAAAATTGGAGATCATACATTTTTTTGAGCTGGTGTTGCCGCCAAAATAATATCAATATACCTGAGGTATCTGCAGATTGTGACCAGGTTACTGTCATTGTCAGGGGCCTGCCGGGTAATGCCTTAAAGTTTTAGTTACTGGGGTGGGCAGGTTGATCCGCGCACCCGGCGATCCTGCTTGTGGTACCAATGGGGAACGGGGTTCCGGCTTGGGATTGTTACTATGCAAATCATTTATCCGGAAAAATAATGGCGCCATTTATGCAGAAAGCGCTCCGGGCAAAGGAACCTGTTTCAGGGTCGTGCTGCAAAAGGGAAATAAGAAACCGGTTTGAACCCGTTATAAATAATACCAGGGATTTCTTTTAGAGGAGTAAATATAGTTTTTCATGTTTTTCCAGAAAGCCAGTACCATATAAATGATAATGGGGGAGCCCATTGTAAGCACGGAAGAATAGATGAAAAACTGCCTGATCCGGCAGGGCGAAACATCTAATCTGTCTCCTATTGACGAACAAACGCCAAAGGCATTCCATTCTACAAAACTTTTGAGTCGGTTCATGTGTTTTAATAGTTGGGTAACCCCGCAAATTTATTAAATCATTTTATAAACCGGACCGAAACTTTTCAATCCGGGAATACAGTGTCTGAACGTCCCCGTCTGACGCGGCCAACTCGCGCAGATGTGCGCCCGAACGAACTAACGTGCATTTGCAATAAAGCCCATTATCGACGCATACTGCTTTTCGGTTTTGAAGAATAATTTTGGTTCTGCTGCTTCATTAAAAATTTTCTCAAAGATTGCTCCCGGCTCCAAACAATAATAAATTTTCAGGCAAAATTCAATAGTTATATTCTGTTGAACCCTTATTTTTTGTAAATTCGCGCCGTTGCTTATGAAAGTATTACTTAGATAAAATTATTACAATAAATATAAGCTGGTAAAGAAAAAGTGGCAGCACCAGCGCTGGTTTAAAAAATTGCCATTAATATTGAAAGAACGTCTGTTATGAACATGTATAAGGAATACCTCAACGAAATTGAAGAACGGAAAGAACAGGGGCTTCATCCGAAGCCAATTGATAGTGCCGGATTGCTAAGCGAAATCATTGCACAAATTAAGGATTTAGATAATCCCTATCGGGAGGATGCCCTAAAATTCTTTATTTATAACACATTGCCGGGAACTACTCCGGCTGCCGGTGTAAAAGCAAAATTCTTAAAGGAAATTATTCTTGGCCACTCCGCAGTAAAAGAAATTACACCTGTTTTTGCTTTTGAGCTATTATCGCACATGAAGGGCGGCCCTTCCATCGAAGTATTGCTCGATCTGGCGCTGGGCGATGCTGCTGCTATTGCAA
Organism: Niabella sp.; assembly: GCA_047606125.1. Classification (GTDB taxonomy): domain Bacteria; phylum Bacteroidota; class Bacteroidia; order Chitinophagales; family Chitinophagaceae; genus Niabella. The sequence goes on from JASGEW010000005.1 coordinate 14,718, forward strand.
AAGAAGCGGCAAATGTGCTTAAAACACAGGTTTTCCTTTATGATGCAGATGCAGACCGGCTGAAGGAAGCATTTAAAGGCGGTAATGCAATTGCCAAAGAAATTCTTGAAAGCTATGCCCAGGCTGAGTTCTTCACTAAATTACCGGACGTGCCTGAAGAAATTAAAGTGGTTACTTTCATTGCCGGTGAGGGTGATATTTCGACTGATTTACTCTCTCCGGGTAACCAGGCGCACTCACGTTCTGACAGGGAATTGCATGGTAAGTGTATGATTACACCCCAGGCACAACAGGAAATCAGGGCATTGCAGGCACAACATCCCGATAAAAGCGTGATGCTGATTGCCGAAAAAGGTACTATGGGAGTAGGCTCATCAAGAATGTCGGGCGTAAACAACGTGGCGCTCTGGACGGGTAAACAGGCAAGCCCGTATGTGCCGTTCGTCAATATCGCTCCGATCGTTGGCGGTACAAATGGTATTTCACCTATTTTCCTTACCACGGTTGATGTTACCGGTGGTATTGGAATAGATCTTAAAAACTGGGTAAAAAAAGTGGATGCGGACGGCAACCTGGTGCGCAATGAGAATGGCGAGCCTGTTCTGGAGGAAGTGTACTCTGTGGCTACGGGCACTGTTCTTACAATCAATACAAAAAAGAAGAAACTTTATAATGGCGACCAGGAGCTGATTGACATTTCTAAGGCACTTACCCCTCAGAAAATGGAATTTATCAAAGCCGGTGGTTCGTATGCGATTGTGTTCGGTAAAAAAATACAGACGTTTGCGGCGCAGACTTTAGGCATAGCTATTCCGCAGGTATTTGCTCCATCAAAAGAAATTTCTGTTGAGGGACAAGGGCTTACCGCAGTAGAAAAGATATTCAATAAAAATGCTGTGGGTACTACTCCGGGTAAAGTGCTGCATGCTGGTTCCGATGTTCGCGTAAAAGTAAACATTGTAGGTTCGCAGGATACAACCGGGTTAATGACGGCTCAGGAATTAGAATCAATGGCGGCTACCGTGATTGCCCCGGGTGTGGATGGAGCCTATCAATCGGGCTGTCACACCGCTTCTGTCTGGGACAAAAAAGCGCAGGCTAATATTCCCAAACTGATGAAATTTATGAACGATTTCGGGTTGATTACTGCCCGCGATCCGAAAGGCGTTTATCATTCCATGACCGATGTAATTCACAAAGTGCTGAATGATATTACGGTGGATGAGTGGGCCATCATCATCGGTGGTGATTCTCATACAAGAATGTCAAAAGGGGTGGCTTTTGGCGCCGATTCCGGAACCGTGGCACTGGCGTTGGCTACCGGAGAAGCTTCCATGCCTATTCCCGAATCGGTGAAGGTAACGTTCAGGGGGACAATGAAAGAGTACATGGATTTCCGCGATGTGGTGCATGCCACACAGGCACAAATGCTTCAGCAGTTTGGTGGCGAAAATGTGTTCCAGGGCAGAATTATAGAAGTGCATATTGGAACGCTTCCCGCTGACCAGGCATTCACATTTACAGACTGGACGGCAGAAATGAAAGCAAAAGCTTCCATCTGTATTTCTCAGGATGATACTTTGATCGAATCATTAGAGATCGCGAAAGGCAGGATCCAGATTATGATCGACAAAGGAATGGACAACGGGAAACAGGTGCTTCAGGGGCTGATCAATAAAGCAAATAAAAGAATCGCAGAAATTAGATCGGGCGAAAAACCGGCTTTAACTCCTGATGCAAATGCGAAATATTATGCAGAAGTGGTTATTGACCTTGATGTAATTGCAGAGCCAATGATCGCAGACCCCGATGTGAATAATGATGATGTTTCAAAAAGATATACGCACGATACTATTAGGGAACTTTCTTATTACGGCGGAGCCAAAAAAGTAGATCTTGGTTTTGTAGGCTCCTGTATGGTGCACAAGGGCGATCTGAAAATTGTTTCTCAAATGCTTCGGAACTTAGAAGCGCAGCAAGGTGAAGTTAAATTTCAGGCGCCGCTTGTAGTAGCTGCCCCTACTTATAATATTATTGACGAACTCAAAGAAGAGGGGGATTGGGAATTGTTGGAAAAATATTCCGGGTTTGAGTTCAGCGACCTTTTACCTAAAAGTACCGCCCGTACCGAATACGAGAACATGATGTACCTGGAGCGTCCGGGCTGTAATCTTTGTATGGGCAACCAGGAAAAAGCGGCTAAAGGGGATACGGTGATGGCTACCTCTACCCGTCTTTTCCAGGGAAGGGTTGTTGAGGATTCGGAGCGTAAAAAAGGAGAATCCCTGCTCGCCTCCACACCGGTTGTGGTTTTGTCGGCAATTTTGGGACGCATTCCTAATATTGACGAATATAAAACGGCGGTTGAAGGTATTAACCTTACTAAATTCGCGCCGCCAATTAAAGAGTTGAGTAGGTAGTCGGAAGACGGGAAGTTCGAAGTCGGAAGTCCGAAGGCAGGGTAACACCGGTATTGGCAATTTGTAACCGGTAACCTGGATCCTGCCTTTGGGCTTTTGCTTTCAGCATTCACGCTGCAATTCTTAACCGAAACGCTGTTTGAGGCGTCCCTGACTGCCGTCAGGCAGGTTCGCCTCAAACCACCATTATATCGCCTCCAGGCGATCAACAAAATACAAAAAGGTTGCTGGCAGCAGGCTCCATAATACTCAATAGTACTCTACAAGACAATCCGTAACTTTGTATCCTCTCGAAATTTTAATTTTTAGAACAAAAAATTAGAAGATATGGCATTCGATCTTGATCTGGTTAAGAAAACTTATTCCGAATTTGAACAAAAAGTAAACGATGCTCGCCGGTTATTAGGCCGTCCGTTAACCTTTACCGAAAAAATATTATATGCGCATTTAACCAACCCGGCGGCCCGGCCCTATGTTCGCGGTGTTGATTATGTAGATTTTGCGCCCGACCGTGTAGCCATGCAGGATGCTACTGCGCAAATGGCGCTGTTGCAGTTTATGCAGGCCGGCCGGGCAAAGGTAGCAGTACCTTCAACCGTACACTGCGACCACCTGATCATGGCTGAAACAGGCGCAGAAGAAGACCTGAAACACGCTAACCAGGAAAGTAAGGAAGTATATGATTTTCTGGCTTCGGTTTCCAACAAATACGGGATCGGGTTCTGGAAACCAGGTGCCGGTATTATTCACCAGGTAGTGCTGGAAAATTATGCGTTTCCCGGCGGTATGATGATCGGTACGGACAGTCATACCGTAAATGCCGGAGGGTTAGGCATGGTGGCGATTGGTGTGGGTGGCGCCGATGCCTGTGATGTGATGGCAGGGCTTCCCTGGGAGCTTAAAATGCCTAAGCTGATCGGTGTTAAGCTGACTGGTAAATTAAGCGGCTGGACCGCCCCTAAAGATATTATCCTTAAAGTTGCCGGCATCTTAACCGTAAAAGGCGGTACCGGCTGTATTGTTGAATATTTTGGAGAAGG
>JASGEW010000006.1:0-22443 GCA_047606125.1 Niabella sp.
AATAGATAATAATCTGGTAGAAAACAGCATCCGTCCGGTAGCTTTGGGCAGGAAGAATTATTTATTTGCCGGGAGTCATGAAAGAGCGCAGGACGCCGCGATGCTCTACAGCCTGTTTGCTACCTGCCGCCTTCATAACATTAACCCCGAAAAATGGCTCACCCACTTGTTTGTAAATATCAACAAAACCCCAAAGGAAAATCTACACTCCCTGCTGCCGCAAAATTATCCCTCCCATACTGAACATCAATGATGGGGTTGGACGAAGGGATACGATTCTTCAACAAAAAAACTTATTAAAGAAATAAGCCTCCCCTCTCTTTCCTTAAGAACAAAGTCGATTAATGAAACAAATTTACTCGTTAAGTATTATGATACTAAATCCTCTGAAAATATTATTGCTATTATTGACACCTCAGGCAAAATTATTGAATCTTATAAAAATGTTTTTGAAAAGCAGGGTGATGGGGGATTGTCTACGGATTGCACACTACTAATTAAAGACAGCTTGATTTTTCTAATCTCCCAGTACACAAATAATATTTACCGAATCAATCGAAACAGTGGTCTTAGTTCACATCACCACTCAATAGAATTGATCAATAACTATCCGAAAGTTCTCAAAATCGAACATTCCTTTACGTTTGAAAAAAATCCTTTTGGGGTACACCCGAACGCTTTTATTTTTGAAAATAAAGTAGTGTTAATTAGTACTATTAACAGTAACGAATTTATTGGCGAAAGAAATGTGTACTTGGACATCTATGACTTCTCTCTTAGATACATAAAAAGTCTTGTATTTAAGAATTTAAAATATGTAGATATATCAGATATTACTCAAAGTGCTAAAGGCGGTTTGGTACTTGAAACTAAAGGACATTTTTTTTACGTCTCAATTTGATTATGCATATCAAACGGTTTCAAAATATAATTCAGTGGATTATTTCACTTTTGTTTATATACACATCGGTCAGCAAGCTATTTGATTTAGAGTTCTTTCAGGGTACACTAAAAAAATCTCCATTTATTCCGGCTGCCGGAGTTATTCCCATTTCTATTGTATTGCCAAGTTTGGAATTAATTCTTGCTTTCGGATTGCATTTTTCCAAATATCGCGCTTTGTGCACGTATGCTTCCTTTTTACTTATGTTATTGTTCACAATTTACACTATTCTTATTTATTATTTTTCTCCGGAAGTACCCTGCTCATGTGGAGGGATAATAAGCACACTAAGCTGGCAAAGCCATATAATTCTCAATTCTATTTTAACTCTACTATTATTTATAGCCATATTATGAGACATTGTAAACTCATCGCCCTATTTTTTCTTTTATCCTTTTTGAAATATAATAACGGAGCAGCCCAGCAGGGTGTGCAAAGTATATACCTGTATTCGGCGGATGATGCAAGCCCCATTCCTTATGCGTTTTTCTTCTACCATATTAAAAATTCAAATAGTAAAAAAGAAATTGAATTGAGTTCTAACCAGGCCGGTATAATTAATTTAACAGGCCCTAAGGCAACAGACAGCATTTGTTTTATGGCAGCTTACCCTGGCTTTGATACGCTGCGGAACTGCGATCTTGTTAAAAACCTGTATGGCAAACGGCTTTATTTAAAGAGAACAGAGCATCCGCTCGATACCGTGTCGGTAAAATCAAATTATAAGGGTTATACTGTAAAGCCAAATGAAATATCTGTTAACTGGAGCCATTACCAGGCAGCCCCGACCGATCCGCTGGTAAAAACAATAACGAAATTGCCTCATATAACAAATAAGAGCATCAACCCCATACAGCCCAATTTGCAAACGATAGGTAATAAAAAAGTAATCGTGTATTTTGATGGCAGGCGCTTAAGTGATGCCGAAATTATTTCATTGCCCTCCATACTTATTGCCCAGGCCAAATTGGTTACTTACCCGCCGGTAACCGATGCTGCCGAGAACACTGCTGTTTTATACCTAAGCTCCGCAGGCAATTTATATGCATATCATTTTGAAGAAATACGCGCGGCGTTTAACCTGGGCGCCACCGGCCCAAGCATTACTTACCGCCATGCGGGGAAAAAAGGAAACTGGAGCAACGACCTGATGCTGAATATGTATAAGTATTCTTTCAAAGAAAACTACCTCACCCAATATTACCAGGACGATCTGTACCAAAAGGATACGCTAAAAAGCAAATCCCAATCTCTTGTATTTAGCGGCTCTGTAACGCATGAGGGGCAGAATGGCGATTTGCTTTCGATGGGGTTATTTGGGAATGTGTCCCAGGCTTCAAACAACGGCATATCTGCAAACTATTCAACGCCCGCCGATATCAGCAACTTTTTTTCGACAACTAAAAACATTAATGCCAACGGAGGGCTTTACGTGAGTTGGATGCATATCAATAAAAAAGGAAATACGTTACAGTTAAACTCCACATTCAATTATCGCCCTGTGGGCAGTTTTTCCTATGAGCAAAAAACATTTTTGAATACAGGAACCGCTTCTGATTTATTAAATTCAAAAAGCAAACCCACGGAGTACGATGCAGGCATTGGCGGCAGGCTGTCTTTAAAAAAGAAAAAGATCGGTAATCTTGCTTATACCAGCGGCTTCAATATGAGTTTCCTTTACAGAACCGATGAGGCGCATAATATGATTACTACGGTTGGCGGTAGCACAGACCAGCGTAACCGCTTATCTCAATCGAACTTTTATGGAGGATATTGGGGAAAGTTTGAGGGGAAAGCAGCGAGCCTGAATTTGAGCCTGCTGGGCAACTATGCGATTCCTTCCGAAAGCAAATTGCTGAACTATAACAAAGGCTACCTATACCCGCGATTGGTGGGAGGATATACTATAAATAAAAAACAATCTCTTACGGTTTCCTTATCTGCGCCCACTTACAGACCTGCATTTTCTTCCATGATTGCCGACAGTAGTTTTCGCAACAATTGGTTGAAGCGGCTGGGGAACTATTCATTAAAGGCCGAACATGCATACAACTCCGAAATCTTATACAACCTGGAGTGGGGAAAGGCTTTTTCGCTGGAAACAGCGCTGGCTGTAAATTATACCTCAAACGGCCTGGTGAATGGCATTGTGTTAGATACGACGGCGACAAACATAAGTTTTTTATCCGCATACTATAATGTCAATTACCTAACCAAACAGTTTTCGATGAACCTGGATTATACGCCTCAAAAAAATTTGAAAATATCTCTTGGCGGAATATTTGGAAGAAGAAATTTTTATAAACAAAATTTAAACCCGGGGTTTAGAAACGGTAACTTTTATAATGGAAATGTACGTTTGGATTATTCTTCAGTAAAATGTGGAGATTTTACTTTTCTTACAAATTGGGATGGGCAGGACTTTACTTTTATGAAAAAAGAACAGCACTATGTGTATGCAGATATGTTTTACTCCCGACCGCTAAGCAAATCACTAACATTTAATCTTGGCCTGTACGATATCTTTAATTCGGCGGCTAAGAAAAACAGCTATTATAACACCGGCATCAATACCTACGCAATACAAAACCGACGAACGATTAGCATAAGCCTGATTTGGAAAATAGGTCAGTTATTTGCTACTAAATCAGCAGCAGATAATTCTTCCATAAAAAATCCTGACGATATTAAGAAATAACCCCCTGTTTAAATATTCAGCTAAAAAGAGAACGACATATATTTCTCAGGGCACGTTACTTTCGTACTTTTTCTTTTGCCATTTACAATGAAGTGCACAATATTCTCCTGGTCGGTGTACAGGTCGTATAAGATCGTGTTGGCTACTGCAATATTTTTTGTATTGAAATGGCTGGTATTGGCAACGGTGTAAACATATACCGCTTCGTGATCAATTTCCCAGCCATAAAGCTGCAGCGGAATTACTTTGCCATCTGATCCCAGGCTTAAATGAGATTGAATATATTTTGTAATCAGCGCTGTCATTTGCGGCCTGATGGACGCATCTGAAAGATCTGTTTTTTGTTTGTATAGCTTAAACAACACTTCTTCAAAATCATCTGTAAATATTTTGCTGCTGATTTCTACCCTTTTCTGCACCGCATCGTATTCCATCTCTGTAGCGCTTACATGGTATGGATGGGCCAGGTTTGAACAAAATAATAAACTCCAAAGCCATTTATTGATCAATAATACCGCAGACATATTTTGCAAAAGTAATATTCTGACGAAAAAATAACTTTGCATTCATTGTTTTTGAAAATTGCAAGCAGGATTTGGCATTAAGTTTACGGAGCAAACATGAGGAATTGCAGATCCAGACAGTGCTTTTTTCGACTTATAAACCTATTAACTTTTCAACTTATCCCCTGGATATGAACGATTTTGGTTTCTATTTTACTGAAGGCTGGAAACATATTATAAGCCCGGATGCATTGGACCACCAGCTTTTTATCCTTGCCCTCGCTGTGGTGTATACTTTTAAGGACTGGAAAAAAGTATTGGTGCTGGTAACCGCATTTACCATCGGGCATTCGCTGACACTGGCGCTCAGTGTGCTTGATATTATAAGGATTTCTTCCAGATGGGTAGAATTTTTAATCCCCGTAACGATCTTAGTAACCGCCTTATGGAATCTGCTTCATGGCAAACCCGCACAAAAAGTAAACGCCAATTATTTTATGGCCTTGTTTTTCGGGTTGATCCACGGAATGGGCTTTGCCAGCTCCATCAGAATGATGCTGGCCAGCGATCAATCTTTGGGTTGGGGCCTGTTTGGTTTTAATGCAGGCCTCGAAGCCGGTCAGGTAATTGTAGTGCTTATTATTTTATCGGCAAGCAAATTATTAACAGATATTGTAAAAGTTCCCCAAAGAATTTATATATTCGTTATTTTACTGGCAATTTTTGTTTTTGCAGCCAAAATGGCTATAGAAAGAATACCTGCTTTCTAAAAAATATCATATAAAATTATCTTTAAAGTATGATGAACCGATTATTATTCTTATTCCTTGTTACATTTTATGCTGCCACGCTGTTGGCCCAGGACATCCAGAATAACCCGGGCAGTAACCACGGTAACAAATTTGAGCAGTTAGGCACCATTTTACCTACACCCAATGAATACCGCACTGCCAGTGGTGCCCCGGGACCGAAATACTGGCAGCAACGTTGCGATTACAATATAAAATGTTCTTTAGACGAGAACAATAATGTGCTTACAGGAAGTGAGACATTAAACTATTTCAACAATTCACCGGATGTGCTTTCCTACATCTGGATACAGCTGGATGAGAACGAGCACAGCAATATCAATAATGCCAGTTACCAGAGATCCTCGCAGATGCCGGAAGCACTAAGCGACGGTATGCTGACCGCCATGCAGGAAGAACTTAGCAGCGTGGATAATGGCTATGGTGTAAAAATTAAAAAAGTGACCGATGCCACCGGAGGCCCTTTAAAATATGCTATTAATAAAACAATGATGCGGATAGACCTGCCTGCAGAGCTGAAACCCGGTCAAAAATATATTTTAAAGATCGACTGGAGCTATAAGATCAGCGATCGTATGAAATACGGCGGACGCGGCGGTTATGAACATTTTGCTGAAGATGGAAATAACTTATATACGATGACGCAGTGGTATCCGCGGGTATGCGTGTACAGCGATTTCCAGGGCTGGCAAAACCACCAGTTTACCGGTCGCGGTGAATTTGCTTTAACGTTCGGGAATTTTGATGTACAAATGACTGTACCTGCCGATCATATTGTTGGCGCTACAGGCGAATGCCAGAACTACACACAGGTTTTGAGCGCGGCTCAGCTGGCACGCTATAACCAGGCAAAAAATGCTAAAGAACCGGTGGAAATTGTAACATTAGCCGAAGCAACCACAGCCGAAAAAAGCAAAAGCACCCAAACAAAAACATGGAACTTTAAAGCCGATAATGTGCGTGATTTTGCATGGACCTCTTCCCGCAAATTTGTTTGGGACGGTATGCCGCAACTCATTAATGGCAAAAAAATCATGTGCATGAGTTTTTACGGAAAGGAGGCATATCCGCTTTACCGTAAATTTTCAACACGCGCTGTAGCACATACTATAAAAACCTACTCATCGTTTACCTTTCCTTACCCCTACCCGGTTGCACAAAGTGTGGAAGCGGCAAATGGTATGGAATACCCGATGATCTGTTTTAACTACGGGCGCACCGAAAAGGACGGCACTTATAGCGAAGCCGTTAAAAATGGCATGCTGGGCGTAGTGATTCATGAAGTGGGCCATAACTTTTTCCCAATGATCGTGAACAGCGACGAACGGCAATGGACCTGGATGGATGAGGGACTGAACAGTTTTGTAGAATACCTTACCGAAGAACTATGGGATAATAAATTTCCTACTAAAAAAGGCTGGGCCGGTGCTATTGTAGATTATATGAAGTTGCCCAAAGATCAGCTGGAACCCATTATGACGAACTCGGAAAATATCATAGGTTTTGGTCCCAACGCTTATACAAAGCCGGCCACTGCATTGAACATTCTACGTGAAACCATTATGGGGCGTGAGCTTTTTGATTTTTCATTTAAAGAATATGCACGCCGCTGGGCATTCAGGCATCCAACCCCGGCCGACCTTTTCAGGACAATGGAAGATGCCAGCGGGGAAGACCTGGACTGGTTCTGGCGCGGCTGGTTTTACGGAACACAGCCTGTTGATATTTCGTTAGATACCGTTAAATATGCTAAAGCAGACCCGAACAGTGAGTTACCCAAGGGTCGTACTATTCAAAGAAAGGTAGACGCCCCGGCTACCAACCCTTACGATGATATCTCCAAGATCCGTAACAGGGAAGATAAGAATATTAAGTTCTATACCGATACAGATACTGAGGCCCGCGATTTTTACTGGCGTTATGCCCGGGGTATGGAAAAGGTAGATACTACCCAAACATTTGCCATCGATATTCCCATGAGCGTAACTGCGCTTACTCCTGAAGCAAAGGATAAATTTGCCAACAGTTATTTTTACGAATTAAGCTTCAGCAATAAAGGGGGACTTGTAATGCCCATTATCATTCAGTGGACATATAAAGATGGTACGAAAGAGATCGATCGTATTCCTGCACAGATATGGCGCTATAATGAACAAAAAGTGAAGAAATTCTTTGTAAAGAATAAAGAAGTGGCTGCTATTCAGTTAGACCCGTTGCAGGAAACAGCAGATATTGATGTTAGCAATAATGTATGGAATACGATGCCCGAACCAACAAGGTTTAAAGCATTTTCGCAAAAAGGGGATGGCGTACGCCGCGGGCAAAGTTTTGGAAAGAACCCGATGCAGGTGGCGAAGTAGAAATTAGTTGATAAGTTTAAAAGTTTACAGGCTTGCTTTGGCAATTTATTTTATGGCAGCCTGACCTCGGGTAAAATAATCATAAGGATACAGTTTCTTACATATAATGGACATCGGACTTGGGGGCGTTTTTGATTTCTGGTTTACTGAAAATGATTTCATTTATCAAATCCAGAAATTGCCTGATCTTATAGCCATTTTTATCGTCATAATCCTTGCCGTATTCAAATTCAATAATCTTCTTACAATTATTTGTATGAATAGTTATTGTAGTAGGGACGTAAGGGAACATCTCTACTTTATCATTAATTACGATTGAGTCAGGAAGTTCATTAAGTTTTAAAGCATAAAATTTTTTTCTGATTCTTTTATCTTCTTCCGATGTAAGACTAAACGGGATAACAATATTTTTGCCTTGCTTTGTACTATCACTAAGCCCCCACATATATACCGTATAAACATTTTCAATAAGGTCTATTTGAGTTGAAGATGCATTTTGAATAATAATCCCCAGATTATTTTGTGGAAGACTATATGACAAAATAGTTCGGCTGATCCGTTTTGAAGCATCGCTATTTGCATGTGCTTCTTTAAGTTTATCAATTCCACTAAAGAAAACGGCTTCAACTATTATAAGAAATATAATAACAGCAAATGGTAAAAAACTTCTTTTCATTTTTTACAGATGCTCAAAAAAGCGCATTCCATAAGAAACTACATGCTATTTTTCTAATAAGAAAAGGATTAAGAGAACAACGCTTCCGCCACAGCAACACTTTCAGGTTTTCCAACATCCACCCATCGGTCGCCGCGATGATCAAATCCGGCAATTTTATGTGTTTTGGCAAGATCGAGATAAAGATCGATCAAAGAGAATTTGCCTGTAAAGCGGATATGATCAAATACTTCATATTCAAAAACAACCACGCAGTCGTATGCCCTGGCAACCAGGTTGTCTTTTGCAACAGCTATTCTTTCTTCTCCTGAGGTATTATTGCGCCATCCGCAAAGCATATTATTTTCATCAAATAACAGGTTGCGCGAGGTTTTCCTGTTGCTAACAGCAAACGAAATCAACGACTTTTCTTTTTCATGAAACGCCAACAATTTATTGATATCAAGATCGGTTAAAATATCAGCATTACAGGTGATAAATCTTTCTCCCGGCTTAAAAAGATGTTTTGCATGCAACAGGCCGCCGCCGGTCTCCAGTACTGCGTCCCGCTCATCACTGATCGTAACATTACTTCCCCACCCGTTATTTTCTCTAACCGCTTCTTCTATCTGATCAGCAAAGTGATGCACATTTACAATTACCTCTTTAATGCCATATTGCCGCAGGTATTCTATATTTCTTTGCAGTAAAGATTTTCCGTTAATTACCGCCAATGCCTTGGGATGCTTGTCTGTCCACGGTTTAAAGCGGGTACCCAGTCCGGCGGAGAAGATCATGGCAGAAGCATCTCCCCCCCCGTCCCCTGAAGGGGAGGGCCGCGCGTCCGCGTTTGAGAGCGGGGTAATGTTATTATCAGTAGTGTTCATCTTATTACTCAAAATAAATTCTTCAATTTTTACAATAACATTTTCCAAATGTTTTTCTACTTCCGCATTTGTAAATCGCAGCACTTGTAATCCATCATCTTCTAATCCTTTTTGCCGAATGATATCATTTTCCTTTATATCCTCTCTGAAATGTATACTACCATCAACTTCAATAACGAGTTTCAAGGAATGGCAATAAAAATCAAGAATATAAATTGCATACGGGTGTTGTCTTCTAAATTTTACGCCATGCGGCTTTGTTCTTAAATATCCCCAAAGAATATTTTCTGCATGAGTTGCTTTATCTCTGAGTTCTCTTGCTCTTTGATATAAAAATTTTCCGGCACCCGCATGCATTTTTCTTTTCATTGAAGTAAATTACTTTTTAGCCGGTGCAGCGTTTGCCTCCCCATTAGGGGCCGGGGGCATAGCGTTGGTCCAGTTCTTCGCATCCTGCACCCAATGGTTCAGATCAACCTTAACCTTAAACTTATTTTTTAAATGCCTTACCAAAGCATCCGCCGCATACACACTGCGGTGCTGCCCGCCCGTACAGCCAAAACTTACATATAAACTATCAAACCCTCTTTTAATATAGTCTTCAACGCTGATGTCCACTACATCAAACACACTATGTAAAAACTCCGGCATTTTGGTCTGCTGTTCCAGGTACTGTATCACTTCTTTATCACGGCCTGTTTTTGATTTCATACTTTCTATACGCCCGGGATTTAAAATACCCCGGCAGTCAAACACAAAACCACCTCCGTTCCGCGGATCATTTACAGGAAATTCCTTTTTAAAAGAAAAACTGCACACTTTTACTACCAGCGGTGTTTCAGATGTAGCCTGTACGGGAGTAAACTGTTGTATAATTTCGTCAGCAACGCATATCTGTAATACTTTTTCAAATTCGGGCAAAGCAATGCCCATTGGATGCGTTGCTAAAAAGGACCTGAGATTACGCAATGCCAGCGGAATGCTGGTTAAAAAATGCGCCTTCCGCTCAAATAATCCCCTGAACCCATACGCACCCAGTACCTGCAACAACCGGATCAATACATACCCGTTATACTGGCTATTAAAGCTCATTATATTTAAAGGTCGCTCCAATAAGGATGCCAACGCTACTATATAATCTTCCAGCAACCTGTTCTTCCAATCATCCGGTAATGCAGCACGGGCCTGCCACAGCAGCGAAGCCACATCATATTGCGGAGCGCCTTTCATCCCTCCCTGGTAGTCGATAAAATGTACCTCACTCCCCGTTATTTGTATATTCCGGCTTTGAAAATCCCGGAACATAAAAAATTTATGATCGGTATGGGTAAGATAGGTGCTTAACGCTTCAAAATCATCAATCAGTTTTTGCTTATCGTAAGGTTTACGAAGTGCATCTAAAAAATAATATTTGAAATATAAAAGGTCGGCCATTATGGCCTGTTTACCAAATTCGCTATTGGTAAGGCATTTGCTATAATCCAGTCCTTTATCGCCCTGCACCTGCAATTGAGCCAGTTTTTCAAGACTTTGCTTAAACAAATTATAAACTGTTTCTGTATATCCCTCGCTTTCCAGGCGATTGATCAGTGAAATATCTCCAAAATCTTTTTGTAAATAATACTGTTCATCATCGCTAACGGCATAAATATGAGCGACCGGCAATTTTTTTTCTGTAAAATTTTTCGAAAAATATAAGAACGATCTGTTCTCCGGAATATTAGCCCCATAAGTGCCGATCACAGATTCCTTGTGATCATTCCAGATCCTGAAATACCTGCGTTCGCTTCCTGCCTGCTGTAACACGTCTACTGAAACCGGTTGCTGTCCAAAGGTTTGCTCATATAGCGCACTGATATTTTGTATTTTTTCCTGCATTCTTTAATTGTGATTTTTATTAATTCGCTGCCTGGTAAAAGTTGATCTGCTGCTCACTGTAAAGGCGGTATTGTTTTTCAAGGTTCGCTTTAAAATCAGAAAAGCTCTTATTGCCCGCATCCGTCCAGGCCGTTTCTGCCAGCGCGGCTATTCTTGGGAAGATCATATAGCATAACCTTTTTTCATCCTTTATGGTTTCCGTCCACAGATTAGCCTGTATCCCTAATATCTGCTGCCTGTTCGATGCCGATATCTGCTGAATTTTATTAATATTGAAATTATATACATGCTCCAGGCTGTTATATTCTTCACCCCATTTGCGTCCCAGTGTATGCGTGCTATCCTGAACAAAATCAAAATAAAAGGGGAGCCTGGGACAGAGCACAATGTCGTATTTTTTGCTTAAAGCTTTTGTTAATTGCCGGGGCTGATCATGGCGCCACCAGAACAGGATCGTTTTGTTTTTATCGAGGTTCATGTCGGCTACCTCATCCCATGCCAGCATTTTAGCATTCATATTATAAATGGAGTCTGCCATACGCTCCATAAAGTATCGCTCAACTCCCTTTACATCCTTTAGCTTCTTTTTTTCCAGCAGCCGCTGCACCCCAATATCTGCCAGCCATTTGTCATTACCAAACGACACTTCATCTCCACCCACATGCAGCATACGCGCCGGAAATAAGGCATTCACTTCTCTTAAAATATTCGACAGGAACAGATAGGTGCTGGCATTACCGGGATTAAAAGTGAAATTAGGATGCTTATCATTGCCGCCGCCCGTGTACTGCGGGTAAGCCCTGTTGGCTGCAGTTGCATGGCCCGGCATATCAATTTCGGGGATTATAGTGATGAATCTTTTAGCCGCGTAATCGACAATCTCTTTAATGTCTTCCTGTGTATAATACTGTGCAGCTCCAAACTTGTCGGTATAATTACCGATGCCACCCACTAAAGTTAACAGCGGGTACTGTTTGATCTCAATACGCCAGCCGGGCTCATCAGTAAGGTGCCAGTGAAAAGTGTTCAGCTTATAAAAGGCCATCCAGTCTAATAATTTTTTCACCGTTGCTTTGCCAAAAAAATGACGCGACTCATCGAGCATCAGGCCCCGCCAGGTATAAAGCGGCTTATCTTCAATATTCCAGGCAGGAATTTTTATAAGCTCCGACGAATCCTGGGTTTTAATTAATTGCAGTAAAGAAATAACACCATAAAAAGCGCCTTTCTCGCTACCGGCTGTAATGTCGATCCTTTCTTTTGAAATATTTAAACGATACCCTTCTGCCGGGCTTTTTCCAGACCTGGATATACTGATATTAATGGCAGGGGTACCTGTAATGTTGCCAATACTTAAGGGCAACCGCTTATCTGCCAGTAACTCATATTGTAAATAAGCAGCTACTCCCGCTAACGATTCACCCGAAATCCGGATGGAGGTATACCTGTTCAATAAAAAAGCGCCCTCCTTTTTTACAGCTTTTACAGGTTGCGGAATAACAGGACAGTTTTGGTTTTGCGCTTCGGAAAAAGATACCGAAATTAATAGTGCTAAAATAGCAGAAAACAGTTTAAAATTTTTCATTTATGAAAATCATTGGCTGTCAAATATAGACTATTGGTAAAAAAATATTGTTATTTTGAAGCAAAATCAAAAATATGGCGGTAATACTTCCTGTTGAAGGGAAAGAACCAGTATTTGGCAGCGATTGTTTTATTGCACCAAATGCAACAATTGTTGGGGATGTGACCTTGGGGAAGCAATGCAGCATCTGGTTTAATGCTGTGGTGCGCGGCGATGTGAACTTTATTAAAATGGGTAATAAAGTAAATGTACAGGATGGCGCCTGCATTCATTGCACCTATCAGAAAACCGGAACTACTATTGGCAATAATGTTTCTATAGGTCATAATGCTATTGTGCATGGCTGCACCGTGCACGATAATGTGCTGATTGGTATGGGCGCCATTGTGATGGATAATGCCATCGTGCACAGCAATACAATAATAGCAGCAGGGGCCGTGGTCCTGGAAAATACTATTTGTGAACCGGCCAGCATTTATGCAGGTGTGCCGGCCAAAAAAGTAAAAGATATTTCGGAAGCACTGATCGGTGGCGAAATAAACCGGATCGCCAATAACTATGTGAAGTACAGCAGTTGGTTCAACGACGCTAATGCTGCACTTTTATAAATACTGTTATCTATAAAAATATATTTCTGCCCTGCCATCCTCGGTTATAGCGGCGCGGTACATCCCGGCTGTATTAAATGGCATCGCTACATGACCATTCCTGTCCAGCACGATCATACCTCCATTACCGCCCATTGCTCCCACTTTGTCCAGCACTTCTTTGGATGCCTGCTCAACAGCGTATTTTTTATACTCTATAAGATCACATACCGTTTTTGCCACCACTGCTCTAATAAAAAATTCACCCCAACCAGTACATGATATCCCGGCTGTATTATTATCGCAATAAGTACCTGCGCCTATAATGGGAGAATCACCTACACGTCCGTATTTTTTGTTGGTCATACCACCGGTTGAAGTACCTGCAGCCAGGTTGCCGGCTTTATCCAGGGCCACAGAACCAACTGTTCCGAATTTATAATCTGTATGCACAGTTCCCAGTTTAGACAAGGGTTTGCCGCCATGATCTGATACTGCTTTAGCAGAATCTTCTTTTACTGCCCTTTGCAACCCATCCCAGCGCTCCCGGGTCCTGAAATAAGCCGGATCGACCATAGTAAGTCCTGCTTCTTTTGCAAAAATTTCCGCGCCTTTGCCTACCATCATCACATGCTCCGATTTTTCCATTACGGCCCTTGCGGCAGAAATGGGATTCTTAATAGTAGTAACGCCGGCAACAGCGCCTGCTTTCAGGGTTTTGCCGTCCATAATCGAAGCATCCAATTCATTTCTGCCATCATGTGTAAATACAGCTCCTTTACCGGCATTGAATAAAGGATTATCTTCCAGTATATGTATGGCCGCTTCCACAGCATCCAGACTGGCCCCGCCGCTTTTAATTATGGTATACCCGGCCTGTAATGCCTGTGTAAGCGCTTCTGTGTACGCTTTTTCTTTTTCAGGCGACATATTCTTTTTAAGGATTGTACCTGCACCGCCATGTATTACCAGTACATATTTTTTGTTTTGCGCATTACCACAAATACTGGCGGCACAAGCCAGCAACAGCAATGCTTTTTTCAGGTGGTGGATCATAACTAATGTTTTGAGAACAATTATAAAGCTCAGTAATTTTTATTTTCAATGCTATCCAGGATATTTACATAGCTCACATACCGGTCTTCGTATATTTCTTTATCGATCACGGCCTGTTTTACAGCACATCCCGGCTCATTGATATGCATACAATTATTATAACGGCAATTATTCAGGCGTGCGCGCATTTCAGGAAAATAATGAGAGAGTTCTTCTTTATCCAATCCTGTAACGGCTAATTCGCGGATGCCGGGCGTATCGATGATCCGTCCGGTACCCGGCAGATCATACATAGTTGCAAAAGTAGTAGTATGCATGCCCTTACCACTCCAGCCGCTTACATCCTGTGTTTTAATATCCTGCCCCGGCAGCAAGTAATTTACCAGTGTGGATTTGCCTACCCCGCTGTGCCCGCTTACCAGCGTGGTTTTATTTTGCAGCAGTTGGTGCAATACATCCAGGCCGATATTTTTTTCCACGCTGACAGCATGTACCTCATACCCTAAAGAACGGTACATCGTACTGAGGTCTTCTAATTTCCGGTTTTCTTTGTCGCGGTAAATATCAATCTTATTAAAAACAATAATGGCAGGCACATGATACATTTCGCATACTACCAGGAAGCGGTCAATAAATCCCTGCGAGGTGCGGGGATCTTTTAAGGTAGCTGCGAGTAAAGACTGATCCAGGTTGGCGGCAATAATATGCTGCTGATGCTTTACTCTCGGAGATTGGCGGTTGATATAATTGCGGCGCGGTAAAATTTGGGTGATGATAGCCGTATCTTCCGCTGCATTCTCCATTTCTATTTCAACCTCGTCCCCTACAGCGATCGGGTTGGTGCTGGTGATCTCATCAATCTTGAAGATGCCTTTCATGCGGGCGTTATACAAATTGCCCTGCTCATCTTTAACAGCGTACCAGCTGCCGGTTGATTTATATACGAGCGCTTTCATAACAGGTGATTGCGCTTATTTCTATTCCGGCTTGATTTTTACGACTTTGCTGTCACGAATGACTACAAGTTCGCTATTTTTTGCTTTTTTGAACTCCAAAAGCCTTGCATAGACCTTTTCAAGCCCTTTTAGAATTTTGTTTTTCTCTTCTGTTTGAATTTCAGATATTGTCATAATAATTTTTTAATAGGTTAAACTTCTTTGGGTTAATAATATTCAACCTTCCATCAATTTGTTTATCAGCAAAAAGTTCGTGTTTCCCTTCCGAATTATCGAAAATCAAAGCTCCATCTACAATTGCGAGATAAATGTCGAACAAGTTTTTTATTCCTTTTATATATCGTCTTTCTATTATATCCGGTTTCGATATTATGCGCCCGGCTTCAAACGAAACTTTCTCAGGTTGGAATGGGGATAAGCCCTTTGCAATTTCATCAGCATTGACAAACTCTTTACAATCTAAAATTTCAGGTAGTATGGTAAACGATGCGGTCGTTTTTCCCGCTCCGTTACAACCTGCGATTATGTAAAGCTTTTTGTCATCCATAATCGTAAATTTACAAATTACTTTTTTGCCTTTTAGGCTATTAAAGTAATGCATAAGCATTAGGCCCAACAAACAGCTGTTACAACCCTCTTCTTCAGAGGAGAGCTGAGCGCGGATTATACGCTTACCTTAAAATCGCGCAAGGCATCATTCAGGCTCGTTTTTAAATCAGTGCTGGCTTTACGCTTACCAATGATCAGCGCACAGGGAACCTGGTATTCACCCGCAGGGAATTTTTTAGTGTACGATCCCGGAATGACCACACTGCGTGCCGGAATACGGCCTTTTGTTTCAATGGCCACTTCCTTACTCACATCGATGATCCTGGTACTCTTTGTTAATACTACGTTTGCTCCCAAAACGGCTTCTTTTTCAACAATCACGCCCTCCACCACAATAGAGCGGCTACCCAGGAAACAGCCATCTTCAATAATCACCGGGTTTGCCTGAAGCGGTTCCAGTACCCCTCCGATTCCTACGCCGCCACTTAAATGAACGCCTTTCCCTATCTGCGCACAACTGCCTACTGTTGCCCAGGTGTCTACCATGGTGCCCTCATCCACATACGCCCCGATATTTACATAGGAAGGCATTAAAATTACATTTTTAGCCAGGTAAGATCCGTAACGCGCTACAGCCGGCGGAACCGCGCGTACGCCCTGTTTTTCATAATCTTTTTTCAGCAACATTTTATCGTAATACTCAAAAGGATTTACATCCCATGTCTGCATAGGTTGTATGGCAAAATACATCAGTATGGCCTGTTTCACCCATTCATTTGCTTCCCATTTGGTTTCCTTCTTTTCCGCAACCCGTAAATTTCCTTTATCCAGCGCTTCTATTACTTCGCGCACGGCATCGCTGTACTTTTTATCTTTTAGTAATTCCCTGTCGGCCCAGGCCTCTAAAATTAAATCTTGCATAGTTTACTTTTGTGGCGGCAAAGATAGCTTTTGCGTTTAAAGTTCATAAATTATTTGATTAATTTACCGTCAGTGTATCAATTGAGTACTTCAGTTATGCGCCGTTACTGGTAAGATCAGATCTGATAGTTTCCGGTGGCTTTATGGCTCAATTATAATTTATTGAGATAGGCACTTTGCGGCATATGGTTATTAGTAATAAATTCAATGACGTAACGGTTTTCGTTTTTATCAAAAAAAACGTACCAGGTTGTGCGTTTACCGCCTTTTACGGTTAGGTAATAACTTCCATAATGTTTTAATTCCCCGGGCGTTTCATGATACTTGTCATTAAGTAACTGGGCATACATTCCATCAATCAAATCATTCACATAATTCTCTGTCGTTTCTAAAAAACCAAAATATTCTTTTTGATAAAGTGTGGTGGTTAGCTTTTTTAAGAACGCAACAACAGCATTGTTGATTATTATTTCTTTTGCTTCCATTCAAAACCTCTTACGTGTTTCAACAATTCCTGCCTTGCTTCTTCCAATGGCATACCCTCAACCCATTTTCTTTCAAATTCAACTTCACGTTCGGCTTCCGCAATGGTTTTTACCACGGTTAAAACAGCTTGTTTGTTTTTGTTTGATAAGCCGCTGATATAATGATTTATCTGGCTTTCTATACTCTCAACTGCTGCCGTGCGTGCCATATTCTATAATTTTGTTCTATCAAATATACGATAAAACCATCCATGTTATATCACTGGTTTCCTAATACAACGTAGTCCTGTAAATCATAGTTCATACAGTTATCTTTGCTGCATGAATATCGGCTTCGATGCAAAACGGGCTTACCATAACGGAACCGGCCTGGGGTTCTTCAGCAGGGTAATGATCAGGCTACTTTCCACTCATTACCCTGAGCATGATTATTATTTATTTAACCCAAAGCCAGGTAAGCTTTTTACGCCTTCGACCGGCAATATCCATGAAGTTTTGCCCGAAAAACCTTTGCATAAAGCCTTCTCAAGCGCCTGGAGAAGCAAATGGGTCACCCGCGATCTTAAAAAGCTGCAAATAGATTTGTATCATGGCCCCAGCCAGGAAATACCAATCGGCATGCCCCAAACCGGTATTCCTTCCGTTGTTACCATTCATGATCTTTTTCCCGTATTGTATCCAAAAGATTTTAAACCTATCGATGTAAGAATATACCGGTCAAAGCTGAAGTATGCCTGTACCCATGCCCGTAAAATAATGGCGATAAGCGAGGAAACCAAAGGGCATATTATTAAAGCATACGGTACCGATCCTGCCAAGATCGATATCGCCTATCAAAGCTGCGACCCTATTTTTAATGTTATCGAAAGCGAAGGAAAAAAAGAACAAGTAAGGCAAAAATATAACCTGCCGCCCCAATTTTTCCTGCATGTGGGAACGATCATCGAACGCAAAAACCTGCTGAATATTTGCAGGGCATTACACCTGGTGCATAAAGAGATCCCCTTACCGCTGGTAGTGGTGGGCAAGGGCGGTGCCTATAAAGAAAAAGTGAAACAATACCTCGCTCAAAACGGTTTGCAGGATAAAGTGATCTTTCTTTCGGAAACGCTGACGGCCGCCGGCAAAAAACCATTTGTGGAAACAGAAGATTTCCCGGCCCTGTACCAGTTATCCACGGCAATGATCTATCCTTCTTTTTATGAAGGCTTTGGTATGCCCATTATTGAAGCAATGTCGGGCGGCGTGCCGGTCATTACCGCTACCACCTCCTGTATGCCGGAAATAGGCGGAAATGCAGCATTTTACGCAGATCCGCAAAGCCCGGAAGAAATGGCCAATGGCTTCAGGAAGTTTTATGATGATGCCCATTACAGGCAAAAAGCGATACAGGAAGGGTTTGAAAATGTAAAAAGATTTGCTTCCGGAGCTTACGCACAATCTATAATGAACATCTATAAATCAGTTTTATAACGATGCAGTTTGAAGAAGATATCAAAAAAGCAGTTGAGGTATTGAATGCAGGAGGCACCATCCTTTACCCTACCGATACAGTTTGGGGCATTGGATGCGATGCTACCAACGCCGCAGCCGTTAAAAAAATATATGATCTGAAAAAAAGAGATGACAGTAAAGCCCTGATCGTGCTGGTAGCCACAGAAAAAGAAATCATGCAATACACTGCCGCTGTAGATTTAAGCCTTTTTGATTATCTTGATACTGTGCCCAAACCCACCACCGTTATTTATGAGCATGGCCTGGGGTTTGCCGAAAACCTTACCGCTGCAGATGGCAGCATTGCCATAAGAATCTGTAATGATGATTTTTGCAAAGCGCTTATCAAGCGTTTTGGCAAACCGGTTGTATCTACCTCTGCAAATATTTCCGGTGCGCCGGCAGCACCAGATTTTTTATCTGTCAGCAGGCCCATTAAAGAAGGTGTGGATTACGTTGTAAAATACCGGCAGGACGACCGTACACCAGCACAACCATCGGCTATTATCAAATGGAAGGGTGGGGAAGTGATCGTTTTGCGGGCATAACGGCTACCTGATTTCCGTACCCGGAAAATTAAAACTGATCAGCTTATACCCTTCGTCAGTACGTAAAAAATCAAAAGCATCCTGTTTCAGATAAGTGTTTCCGTTTTTGTAGCTGATCGTTACAGTTACAACAGGATATTGCCCGTCTTTTGCTTCACCACAATTATTAAAATATTGCTGATAACGTTCGGTTGTGTAAATATATGGGTTTAGTCCATCATAAAAGATAGCGGAATCACAGCCCGGCCGGGTTAACTGCAATAATCTTTTCTGAATCAGGTCAAAATGTGTTTTTATAAATTTTTCAGCAGGAACGCTTACCCATCCCGTATCCCCGGTATAATAGGAAACCTGGCTAAATGTGTTCTGCAGCAAGTTATGTTGGTCGGCTTTATCAATTAATGCAGTTAGCCAAGTCCTAAATTCCCGCTCGTAATCTATAAAAGAGTAGTACCGGCCATCTAACCCCGCATAATTAACGCGGTTAGGATCCGGGTCAGGCTTATCGGCAATTTTTAAAGAATAAAAGTTTAGAGTGCGTGATTCTTTAAAGGGTTTTATGAGTTCTTTACCGGTAGTATCCAGCAACAAGGTTTCACCACCTTCCCAGAAATAATGTTCGCCGTCCTGTTTTTTCACAGCGCCCTGCAATGCAACCAGCAGGCCATTCATAACACGGCCCAGGTAATTATACCGGGCAGGCACAACCACCATACCTGTTCTGTTAAACAAACCGGCGCGATCGCTTGCGCTGTCCCGAAATCTTATAAAACCTTCGCTTTCGCAATCGGGTGTATTATCAAAGAAGAAAACACTATCCCTGCCAAATTCTTTTCCGGCTTTATTTAAATAATACACCTCAAAGGCGCCATTCTTTTTTTCAATAGCAGCCATAACATCCGCAAATTTTTGAGCAACCCCAAAAGTTTCAAACCGCGGGCTAATCCTGGTGGCACCCCTTTTATCTTTAAAGCCGTACAAAGAAGAATCAGCATTCCAGAAGGCAGTCCAGGTATCTGCCTGGGCCGAAGCGTTAATATTTACCAGGCTTGCTATAAATAAACACAAAGCAAATTTCATGTGATAAAGATTGTATGATTAAGACTCCGGTTATGCCTATATCCACAAAGCTAAACTCAATTATCTTTGCCCCCTGATGGAAATTGAATTAAACAGCGCAGAAAGATACATTGTTGATAAAATTGCCGAAGCGGCCCGGGAACTGAACCTTGAAACCTACCTGGTGGGTGGTTTTGTGCGCGATAAACTGTTATCCCGGCCAAGCAAAGATGCCGACATCGTGTGCGTGGGCGATGGAATTGCATTAGCAACCGCTGTGGCTCAAAAATTTAACCCTGAGCCCCAGGTAAATTTCTTCAAAAATTTTGGCACCGCCCATATAAACGTATGGCTGCCTGCCATTCAAGAATCCTTTGACATAGAGTTTGTGGGCGCAAGAAAAGAAAGCTACCGGAACAACAGCCGCAAACCGGAAGTACAGTCGGGCACGCTGGCAGACGATCAGCAACGCAGGGATTTTACCATCAACGCCCTTGCTATCAGTCTGAATAAAAATGATTTTGGCAAATTAATAGACCCGTTTGGCGGCTTAAATCACCTTGAGGAAAAAATAATTATAACGCCGCGCGAACCGGAGCAAACATTCAGCGATGACCCGTTGCGGATGATGCGTGCTATCCGCTTTGCCACGCAACTGAACTTTGCCATTTCCGGGGAAACCTTATTAGCCATCACCGACCAGGCGCAGCGGATCAAAATCATTTCGCAGGAAAGAATAACAGATGAACTAAATAAAATCATTCTTTCCCCCAAACCTTCTATCGGTTTTGACCTGCTTTATAAAACGGGATTGTTAAAGCTGATCTTTCCCAAAATGGTGGCGCTTGCCGGGGCTGAGTATGTTGATGGATACGGTCATAAAGATAATTTTTATCATACCTTACAGGTACTGGATAATGTAGCCGCTTACACCAATGATCTCTGGCTCAGATGGGCGGCTATTTTGCACGATATTGCCAAACCGGCTACTAAAAAATTTGAAGACGGGCATGGCTGGACCTTTCATGGTCATGAAGTGGTAGGAGGAAGGATGGTGCCCAAAATTTTTAACGAACTGAAATTACCCGGCAATGAAAAAATGCGCTTCGTAAAAAAGCTGGTAGAGCTGCATTTGCGCCCGATCAGTCTAACAAAGGAAAATATTACAGACTCGGCTATACGCCGGCTATTGTTTGATGCCGGCGAAGACTTTGATGCGCTTATGACCCTTTGTGAAGCCGATATTACCAGTAAAAACAAACAGAAAGTAAGACGGTATTTGGAGAATTTTAAAATGGTGCGGGAGCGGTGTAAAGAAGTGGAAGAGAAAGATGAGATCAGGAACTGGCAACCTCCCATAGATGGATTGGAAATTATGAGTATGTTCAATCTTACACCCTCTAAACCTGTAGGTGTTTTAAAGGATGCGCTGAAAGATGCTATACTGGATGGGATCGTGCCTAACAACAGGGAGGCCGCCCGCGAGTTTCTAATCAATAAGGCAAAGGAAATAGGCGTTACAAACTAAAAGTTTTGTATCAGCCCGTATTCTCAATATTTATACGTTCAATATCAACACTATCGAATTTTCATCGGGATGAAAAAAACTAAGAGCCTGTTTAAAAATATAAAATAAAAAAGATTATGGGCAAGGATTAAATAGTGAAACATATTTTCTTTGAGGTACTAAACTTAAAAAGATATGTATTCGACAGATTTAACCGATGCCCAATGGAGCAATATTAAGGATGATTTAGACAAAACAGGCAGAAAAAGGAAATTTAGTTTGCGGAGTATATGGAATGCGTTAATGTATATAGTAAAAACAGGCTGTCAATGGCGGATGTTACCCAAAGATTTCCCTAAATGGCAGTTGGTTTACTATTATTACCGCAAATGGGTAGATGCAGAGTTGTTTGATATATTATTAGATAAACTACGAAGCAAAGTACGGGTTAAACAAGGCCAAAAAGCCCGGGCCACGTTAGGTATTATGGACAGCCAAAGTGTCCGTTGGGGTAATAACAGGTCATTTAACAGTTACGACGGCAATAAGAAAGTAAAAGGAATAAAGCGACATATAGTGGTGGACAAAAATGGCTTTTTAATGGCGGTCATGGTAACCGTAGCGCACATACACGACAGTAAAGCCGTTATTTTACTGATGCGTGTATTGCAAGACTGTTATGCCAGTATCCGCACAGTATTGGCAGATGGGGGCTATAGAGGAGATATTATCGAAACAGTGAAAAGAAAATTCGGATACCTTTTGCAGGTAGTAATGCGTAAGCAAAAGCAGAACGGAGAGTTCAAACCAGTTCATAAACGATGGATTGTTGAAAGAACCTTCTCCTGGTTTGACAATGACCGCAGATTGTGTAGAAACTATGAACTACTCATGGAATCATCGGAAGAAATGGTCAAACTGTCCGCTATAAAACTTTTATTGAATAAATTTTAAACAGGCTCT
>JASGEW010000007.1:0-3482 GCA_047606125.1 Niabella sp.
ATAACTTTGTTTTCCTGTTTCCTGTTGGGTTATCCCCAGAAATTCTGAATAACTGAACGGAAATATTTCAAAGGAAACATATCTTCCTGACAAAAGTGTTGCCAACTCTCCGGAAAGCATTTTAGAATTGGAGCCGGTAATAAACAACTCATAGCTATCTGCGTAATCCTGCGAATACGAATTGATGGTTTTTTCCCATTCTTCAATCAGTTGTACTTCATCTATAAAAATATAAATTTTGCCTTGAGGCATAAGTTCTTTTTTATAGCTCTTGATAAGTTCGTCCAGATCCTTATAGGTTTTAAGAAAATCAAAATCTGTAAACTCCCGGTTGATAATGAGCGTGTTTTCCGGTTTTACTCCATTTTCTATAAGCTGCCGGGCAATTTGTCGCAGAATGAAACTTTTACCCGCACGCCTTTGTCCAACCAATACCTTGATTAACCGGTTTCCTACATAATCTGCTATTGTGCCGGTGTATTCTTCGCGTCTATATCCGGTTTCAAACTTCTCTGTCCCCCAAAGATTGTATTTCCGTATAGTTTTAATATTTTCTTTCATAGACGAATATTTTCACAAAAATAAAATAAATTCATTTATAAACTAATAAAATAAAATAAGTAAAGTATTTTCGTTCATACACGAAGGATACGCGCAAGCACTCCTATTCGGTTTTATGATTAAACCCATTTATTCTGAAACAAAAAGCGCTACGGCTTTTCTTTAGGTAGAAAAGCAGCTTAAACGTTGACCTTTGCCTACTTTTGCCCAAATATTCACTTATGACGGCGCTAATAACCGCAAACGAAAGCAAGCCCCGGGAAAGCCAGAGCAAAATGAAGTACCAGCAACTGGCTGATCATATTATTGCATTGATCGAAAGTGATCAGCTGCATATTGGCGACCAGATCCCCTCATTGAAAAAACTGCAGCAACAATTGAAAATGAGCAAAGAAACCCTGCTGAAAGGGCTGAACGAGTTGGTAGAAAAAGGTATTATCGAATCTGTCTACCGGAAAGGATATTTTGTCCGGAAAAAAAATATCGCTCATTCCTTCCGCGTTTTCCTGCTACTGGATAAGATGAACATCCTTCGCGAACAGTTTTATCGGAACCTGTTTCAGCAGCTAAGCAGCCGTGCCGATATCGATATTTATTTTCACCACCACAATTACCAGGTTTTTGAAAAATTAATCAAAGAGAATATAGGAAAATACACCCACTATGTTATTGCCACTTTTCTAAAAGAAGATGTGGCTCCGCTTTTAAATTTAATTCCCGACAAAAAAAGGATCATTATCGACTTAAACCAGCAGGGCATAACAGGTAATTACAGTTGCATCTATCAGGATTATGGGTACGACATTTACCACAGCCTTCATAAACTAAAAAGTGAGTTAGCCAAATACAACCGGCTCGTACTGGTAGCACATCCTGAAGCCGTTCATGCGCGGATGGTTATTGAAGGCTTTCTCCATTATTGTACAGAAACGGAATTCCCATACCTTATACAATCGGAAATTGATGAAAAAAACCTTCAGAAAGGAAATGCTTATGTAACGTTTAGCAGGTACGACACCGATGATGTGGCCTTAATTAAGCTGGCAAGAAAAAAGAAACTTAAGCTGGGGGAAGATATTGGCCTGATTTCTTATAACGACACAGATGTAAAGGAAATACTGGAAGACGGGATCACCGTTATTTCTACAGACTTTGAAGCAATGGGAAAGTCCGTTTCACACGCAATACTCGAAGAAAAGATCATTGTAAAAAGAAATCCTACCAAAGTTATAAAAAGAAAGTCGCTTTAGCAGGCTATCATCTACCCAAACAGAAAGCTGCCCTACTTCGGGGCCGTCTATGTCGAAAATGCCAAACTGATCACATTCAAAAAAAAGGTTAATGAGGCCCCGGGCTTATCCGCAGTCAAAACAGTATCAAACCATCCCCTAAACTGCTCTAACTTTGATTCCACAGGCGTTTGTAACTCATCAGGTCATTGTCGTAAGCGATGTTGCAGGCCTTTTCAAAAATGAGGGGATCGGTTTTTCGCTGCAGGCTTAACAGGGCATCGCAGTTGCGGAAGGCCAGTTCAGGTATTTTCTCCACCTTAAATATGCGTTCAACCAGCCGGGTAAGAGCCACAGATTTTTGATGGGCTTTACCAATATAGTATGCCGGGCTGCGCCGCATGTAGTGCTGATGGCTGGAGGCAAAATGTTCGATAGCAGTGGTATATCCCTGCCCTGAAGCATGCTGGTGCGTAGCAATGCAGGCCCCGTCTTTATAAATACACACCAGCGTTCGGGTATAGATGATTTGCACTTTGTTGCCGATATATTGATAGGGTACGGAATAGTATTGTTTGTCGCGAGCCAGGTAGATGCAGTTATTAGCCATTACGGTAAGGTCGGCGTAATATTTTATCTCAAAATCCGCCTGCGGCAATGGTTTTAAATAAGACTTCTCATCTGCCAGGTATTTCTCCTGCCGGCTATAGCTATGCTGTTGCATCCGGGTTTGATTGAGCTCTTTTACAGCCTGGCTGATAGCCGTGTTCAGTTCGCCAATAGAAAAGAAAACCTGGTTGCGCAGCCTGGCATACACCCGTTGGTAGATGAGATTTACGGTACGCTCTGCTGTTGGTTTATCCTTAGGCCGGGCCGGCCTTGCAGGAAGCACCACAAAGCCATAGTGGTTGGCCACATCTTCCATAACACGGTTCAGTAACGGCTCATACCGGTCAGCTTTAACAACGGCGGCTTTCAGGTTGTCCGGTACCACCGCCTGCGGCACGCCTCCCAGGTGTTTTAAACAGCATTGCAGCGCATAGAGAAAATCATCTGTCTTTTGTGAAGGAACTGCAAGTGCGTAAGCGTAGCCGGAATATGGCAGTGCCGCTATAAATACCTGTACTTTGATCGCTTCGCCGGTTTGCAGATCTGCATAACTCAGGCCCTCGCCGGCAAAATCAACTTCCAGCTTCATACCCGGATCGTGCTGTATAATGGCGCTTGCCTTACGCGCTACCGATAACTGGTTTAAATGGAAACAAAATTGGGTATAACCATATCCATCAGCATGCTGCGATTTATACTCCTGCCAAAGCAATTTACGGGTAACGTATTTGCGCTGAAGTTCTTTTTCCAGGTAAGGTATCAGCGTTTTAAACTGCTCAAATCTTTCTTCCAGGTAGGACGGTGAGCCTGCATTGAATTTACTCTCCAATACCGGGTCTTCCAGTTCCAACAGCTCTTCTATAGGAAATTTACCCGCATCTAATTTTTGAATATAGCTGTTGACCGTACCCTTGTAAAGACCCAGAATTGTTGCTATTTTACGATTGGATACACCCTGCTGATGTAATCGTAGTAACTGTTTTATCTTACTCATTGTCGTTATTTTTCCTGCCATGTTTTGTTTATTCTGTTTGCACGAATAAACAACTGACAAAAAGCTGGTAATGAAAATGAGTTCAGGTG
>JASGEW010000008.1:0-17928 GCA_047606125.1 Niabella sp.
CATTGGGCATCGGTTAAATCTGTCGAATACATATCTTTTTAAGTTTAGTACCTCAAAGAAAATATGTTTCACTATTTAATCCTTGCCCATAATCTTTTTTATTTTATATTTTTAAACAGGCTCTTAATAGCTCTTTATTTTGATCGTAAATTTTTATAATTTCGTTAATGGTTGTTTTAAGACGGTTTATTAAAATGCCACAGGTATGGCTATCTTTTTGCATTAGAAGATTAACGACCATCCTGTCAAAATCTTCAATCTTGCCCTGATACTGATTGTAAAACAATATTAATTGACATTGATCGGCAAAGCTGATATCGTGTCTTCCGACCACCTGAGTATAGATATGTTTCAGGTTGGTATAAGCAGGAATAACTTCAGTTATCGTCATTGCATTATCCATTGATAAAAGCTATTAAAGTTGGTTGAATTTGCTCATGGCATCGGCCTTAATATTATCGGCGATATCAATGTATGGCTTCATGGCCTTGTAATCGTTATGGCCAGTCCACTTCATTACTACCTGTGCCGGAATGCCAAGGGATAAAGCATTACATATAAAAGTTCTCCTGCCTGCATGTGTTCCCAATAATGTATATTTCGGCGTGATTGTATCAATACGTTTATTGCCTTTATAATATGTTTCCCTTACAGGTTCGTTGATCTCCGCAAGTTCTGCCAGGTCTTTTAAATAATCATTCATCTTTTGATTGCTGATAACCGGCAACGCCCTGTCATGTTCAAACGGAATGCCCCTGTATTTTTCAATAATGGCTTTACTATGGTCATTTAATTCAATAATAAGACTATCCGCTGTCTTGATGGTCGTTATTTCAATATGATTTTCTTTGATGTCGCTGCGCCTCAAATTGACGAGATCGGAATAGCGAAGCCCCGTAAAACAAGAAAACAGAAACAGGTCGCGAATGCGCTCCAGGTGTTGTTTGTTCGCAGGTATTTTGTATTTTCTTAGTTTATTTAATTCCTCCCAGCTAAGAAAGATCACTTTCTTTTTGGTGCTTTTAAGTTTGGGTTTAAAAGTGTCGTAAGCAAAATTGTTATGATGGCCTTTTTTATATGCCCATCTGAGGAACCATTTTAGGTATCCGACTTGCTTTCCTACTGTGCTATTGCGCATTTCCTTAGTCTCCCGTAGAAATTCTACATAATCATTAAGGCCCGTTTCGGTGAAAAAATCAAAGTTGAGTTTGGGATTGAATGCTGTCAGATGATTTTTAACAGCGGCGAATTTTCCATAAGTGGATTCTGACCAGTTATTCTGCCTGCCGCACTCCCTTGTAAATTGATTAAAAACAGTGTCAAACGAAGTTTGTGTGGAAGGAGACTCCCGGGCGATATCGCTTTTTTTGTTGATTGTTTTTGAAAACGCGGTTTTTACCTGTTCTGCTGATGGTATTTGTTCTTTTACTTCAAATTCTTTAAATATCTGCTGAATGTCTGTCGCATACTTTTGCAGGCTGGTATTGATCTCTGAAGCACTTTGTTTAAGTTTATTGGTACAGCCGTTTTGTACTTTTTGTCTTTCAACATCCCATTTACCCACATCAATCCGATATCCGGTTGAAAATTCAATACGGTTCCCGTTAAAAACAACACGCATGCGGATTGGTACGTTGTCGGTTATGGGAATCCCTTTTTTCTTACGGCTTTCAAGGGCGAAAATTATGTTTCTTTTTATATTCATAGATGGGTGGATTAAATAGTTACACCCAAATTTACACCCAATTTTTGATATACTGTAAGCTATTTTAAGCTATTTTATGATAGTAAAAAGTATTTAATACATTGATTATTAATTATTTGATTATTTATGATATTTTGTTAGGGCGATATAGATAATCTCGCCGTCTCCGCCTTCGCCCGCCTTCACCCCGACACATCGGAGCGAAGGCGGGCCTTTTTGTGGCAGTGTTTTTACAATGAAACATCGAACTGGCCTAAACTTGAAAATCTGAACAAATAGATCGTTAAAGAGACCTCAACGGCAGGGGTGTCACAGCGAAATCACAACGTTGTGAAACATTTGTGCTGTTAAGTCGTTGTGTTTTATTCCATAAGGTGTTCGAATGTGGCCCCTTTCAGTCCGCAATATGGAGGGCGCGCTGTTACCAATATTTTTATCTTGTTTCATTAACACTGTCAAATAACTACATTTGCTGACATGCAAATGCACTTAAATTCCGCCGGCTTTCGTTTTCGCGAGGCCATGAAAAAAGAAGATCCTTTACAGATTGTGGGCGCTATTAATGCCAACCATGCTTTGCTGGCCACGCAGGCAGGGTTTAATGCGATATATCTTTCCGGTGGCGGGGTAGCGGCCGGTTCCCTGGGTATACCCGACCTGGGCATTACCAACCTGGAGGATGTACTGGTTGATATTAACCGTATCACCAATGTTACCGATACCCCTTTAATGGTAGACGTGGACACCGGTTTTGGCGCATCTGCATTTAATATTGAGCGTACCGTAAAATCTTTAATAAAGGCCGGCGCAGCAGCCCTGCATATTGAAGACCAGGTGGGCGCCAAACGGTGCGGACACAGACCGGGTAAAGAGATCGTTTCAAAAGAAGAAATGACAGACCGGTTGAAAGCGGCAGTTGATGCACGCATTGATGAGCATTTCGTAATTGGGGCCAGAACCGATGCCTTTGCCGCAGAAGGTCTGGAAGGCGCTTTGGAAAGAGCGGTTGCTTATAAAGAAGCCGGCGCTGATTTTATTTTTGCCGAAGCGGTACCGGATCTTTCTTTTTATCAAAAATTTGTTGATGCCACCGGTATCCCGGTACTGGCTAATATTACAGAGTTTGGTATGATCCCCCTTTATACGATCGAACAATTGAGGGCAGCCGGCGTTGGCCTGGTGTTATATCCGCTCTCTGCATTCCGTGCGGCTAACAAGGCAGCACAAAATGTTTATCAGCATATCCGTAAAGACGGAACGCAAAAGGAAGTATTGCATACCATGCAAACCCGCCGGGAGCTGTATGAAAGCATCAACTATTACGAGTATGAAAAAAAATTAGATGAACTTTTTAAAAAGAAATAACGATGACTACTCCTAACGAAACAACAGTATTCAAACCTAAAAAAAGCGTAGCGCTTTCGGGTGTGGCGGCCGGCAATACGGCTTTGTGCACAGTTGGCAAAAGCGGTA
The DNA here is from genome assembly GCA_047606125.1 of Niabella sp. Taxonomy (GTDB): domain Bacteria; phylum Bacteroidota; class Bacteroidia; order Chitinophagales; family Chitinophagaceae; genus Niabella. Next base: position 3,179 of record JASGEW010000008.1, read on the forward strand.
ATGATCTGCATTACCGCGGTTACGACATTAACGACCTTGCAGAAAAAGCAGCTTTCGAAGAAGTGGCCTATCTGCTGATCCACGAAAAACTTCCGGATACTGCACAGCTAAAAACATACCAGGCAAAATTAAAATCGTTAAGAGGGCTGCCCGATATTGCAAAGAAAGTGTTGATGCAGCTTCCTGCTGCAGCCCACCCGATGGATGTATTAAGAACCTATGCTTCGGTATTGGGAACCTTATTACCCGAAAAAGAAGATCATAATATCGCCGGCGCCAGGGATATTGCTGATAAATTATTAGCTTCTTTTGCTTCTGCATTGTTATTCTGGTATCATTATGCTCACAATGGCCGACTGATAGAAACAGAGACCGATGATGAAACAGTGGGCGGGCATTTTTTGCATTTGCTGCATGGCCATAAACCTGCCGATAGCTGGGTAAAGGCGATGCAGGTTTCTTTAAATCTGTATGCCGAACACGAATTTAATGCATCCACTTTCACCGGCCGTGTGATAGCGGGTACCGGTTCAGATCTGTACTCGGCCGTAGCCGGGGCCATCGGTGCGTTACGGGGCCCCAAGCACGGCGGCGCCAATGAAGTGGCATTTGATATTCAAAGCCGCTATGCAAATGCGGATGTGGCAGCGGCTGATATTAAGGCAAGACTGGAAAGAAAGGAAGTGATCATTGGCTTTGGCCATCCTGTTTATACTATATCTGATCCGAGGAATATTATTATTAAAAAAGTGGCGCACGCTTTATCAAAAGAAGCAGGGGATATGCAGCTGTATAGCATAGCTGAAAGGCTGGAAGCGCTCATGTGGGAGGAGAAGAAAATGTTTCCCAATCTCGATTGGTTCTCAGCAGTGGCGTATCATATAATGGGCGTGCCCACAGCCATGTTCACACCGTTGTTTGTAGTGTCGCGCATTACCGGATGGAGCGCTCATATTATCGAGCAACGGCAGGATGGAAAGATCATTCGTCCCAGCGCCAATTATACCGGGCCGGAGCATTTAAAATTTATACCCATCAGTAAACGAAAATAATTCATGGTTAATGGTTCATTGTTTATAGCTTGATTATGTTGCTATGAACCATAATCTATGAACCATGAATAGTTTAACTTATCAACCTTTCAACTTATCAACTTTTTAACTCCTCATGTCATCCCACATTTCAAACGAAAGACCACAACCGGATAAAGTGCTGTCGGACATCGCAGACTATGTTTTAAATTATGAAATCAAAAGCGAACTGGCTTTGCAGACAGCACATTATTGTCTGCTGGACACGCTGGGCTGCGGTTTTGAGGCGCTTACTTACCCGGCCTGTACAAAATTATTAGGACCGATTATACCGGGCACAATTGTTCTCAACGGTGCAAAAGTGCCGGGCACCAGCTATGTATTAGATCCGGTGCAGGCGGCATTTAATATAGGCGCCATTATCCGCTGGCTCGATTTTAACGATACCTGGCTGGCTGCCGAATGGGGGCATCCTTCAGACAACCTGGGCGGTATCCTTGCCACTGCAGACTGGTTATCGCGCACAAATATTGCAGAAGGGAAAACGCCTTTAACGGTATTGCAGGTGCTGGAAGGAATGGTAATGGCGCATGAGATACAGGGCGTGCTGGCTTTGGAAAATTCGTTTAATAAAGTAGGGCTGGATCATGTGATACTGGTAAAAGTAGCTTCGGTAGCGGTTGTAGGCAAACTGTTAGGTTTAACGCGCGATGAGCTGATCAATGCCCTCTCACTTGCTTTTGTTGACGGGCAATCTTTACGCACTTACCGGCATGCGCCTAACACCGGCAGCCGCAAATCATGGGCAGCGGGCGATGCTACATCCAGGGCCGTACGACTGGCATTGATCGCTAAAACCGGCGAAATGGGCTATCCGTCTGTGCTTACGGCAAAAACATGGGGCTTTTACGATGTGTCTTTTAAAGGGAATGAATTTAAGTTTCAACGGGATTATGGCACTTATGTAATGGAGAATGTTTTATTTAAAATATCTTTTCCGGCGGAGTTTCACTCCCAAACCGCTGTGGAAGCGGCTATAACCCTGCACAATCTTTTAAAAGGAAAAGGCAAAAGCAGTGAGGATATTAAAAAGATCGCCATTCGCACCCACGAAGCAGCTATCAGGATCATCGATAAAAAAGGCCCGCTGAATAACCCGGCAGACAGGGATCATTGTATTCAGTACATGGTGGCGGTGCCGCTGATCTTTGGACGGCTTACTGCTGCAGATTATGAAGATGGTGTGGCTGCCGATGTAAGGATCGATCAGCTTCGCGATAAGATTGTATGTGTGGAAGATCCTCGGTTTACAGCGGATTATCACGATCCGGAGAAAAGATCGATCGCCAATGCTTTAACAGTTGAGCTCAACGACGGAACAGTGTTGGACGAAGTGGCGGTAGAATACCCCATAGGCCATAAGCGCAGGAGAGAAGAAGGTATACCTAAGCTGATTGAAAAATATAAAATTAACCTTGCCCGGATTTTTGATAAAGACCAGCGGGAGAAAATACTAAATGCCAGCCTGGATTATAATACACTTATACGGATGAACGTAAATGAGTTTGTAGATTTGATAGTGAGATGACATACCGGGCAGGAAGTAATGCTGTCGATATACAACAGTTAATGATGTTTTTTATGAACCTGTTTAAACTTTGAAAATCTAAACAAATAGATGGTGAAAGAGACCACAACGACAGGGGCGCCACAGAGAAAGCACAACGTGGTGAGACTTTGTGTCGTTAAGTCGTTGTGTTTTATTCAAAAAATTAAAATCTTGTCCTGATGAAGTATTTAGTGACTTTAAGTTTGCTTTAAAACCCCGATTTTTGCCCTTTAAATTTAGGGTTATTGCATTTTCCCCGCCATATACTTATTTTTTGGATATGTATTTTTTCTGTTTTGAAAATTTACGCCCAAACACCTGCTGTTAATCCGCATAATAATTACCGGCAAAAAACGATCCCGGTGATGGCGGGCCGGGGTTTTTTCCTGGATACTTTAAGCATCATTCCATCCTCTTTTAAAGTTGAAGGCATTGACAGCATTCGGTACTCGCTGGATTATGTGAATGCGGTTTTATACTGGAAAATACCTCCCGCAGATTCAAATGTGCGCATCAGCTACCGGGTATTTCCTTTCAGGTTAAACACGGCTGTACAGCGGATGCGCTTCGACAGTCTGCTCCTTTATTCTGCGGCGCCTATTCCTCCGCGTATTGCGGAAAAAGGAGGGGCGCGGGGCCTGTTCAATTTTGGAAATATCAATGCCCAGGGTAGCTTTGGCCGGCAGGTGGGATTTGGGAATAGCCAGGATGTGGTGCTGAACTCCAGCCTGAACATACAATTAAGCGGCATGCTTGCAGACAGCATCGAATTGCAGGCGGCCATTACGGACAATAATCTGTCGATACAACCGGATGGCAATACCCAGCAGCTGAATGAATTTGATGAAGTATATATAAGGTTTAAAAAAAAGAACTGGCAATTGAATATCGGGGATATGGACCTTCGTGAAGACCGCAGTTATTTTTTAAAATTTTACAAGCGGCTGCAGGGAATTTCTTTCCAAACCACTAACAACATTGCAGGTAATGTACAATCTAATACCCTGGTGAGCGGATCGGTAGCAAAAGGGAAATTTACCAGAAATGTATTTCAGGGTTCGGAAGGTAACCAGGGGCCTTATAAACTTACCGGTGCAAACAACGAAACGAATTTTACCATTTTGGCAAATACCGAAAGGGTTTTTATTGATGGCACATTGCTGCAGCGTGGCGAAGACCAGGATTATGTTATAGATTATAACACGGCCGAAATAACTTTTACGCCTAAAAACATGATCACCAAAGACAGCCGTATACAGGTTGAGTTCGAATATTCCGACAGGAATTATTTAAACATCAATATTTATGCGATGCAGCAGTTCGATTTTGGTAACAGGTTAAAGTTGCGCGTAGGATATTTTGGAAACGCGGATGCAAAAAATGCTACTATTAACCAGAGTTTGGATGCTAGGCAAAAACAATTTTTATACGAATTGGGCGACAGCGTGCAAAACGCCTATTATCCTTCTGCAACATTGGATTCGCTTACGTCGGCAGATATACTGTATGAAAAAGTGTACACTACAAACGAAAGTGTTACAGATTCTTTTTACAGGTATTCAACCGACGCAGAGAAGGCGAAATATAATCTGAGTTTTACAAATGTAGGCGATGGTAACGGTAATTACGAACCCGATGACAGTAATAATGCTAATGGCAAAGTATATGTTTATGTGGCGCCTGTTGATGGTGTAAAGCAGGGCAGCTACGATCCCGTAATTTTATTAATTGCGCCTAAAAAACAGCAATTACTTACATTAGGTATAGATTATAACATTTCAAAAAATGCAACCCTAAAAACCGAAGTGGCTGCCAGCAATTACGATGTAAATACTTTTTCCTCTTTAAGCGATGGCGATAATAAAGGCTACGCAGCTAAAGTAAATTTTAGCAATAGCAAAATTTTAAATGCACGCAATCAGCTAAAGTTTATTACAACTTTAGGGTACGAATATGTGCAGAAAAAATTTCAGCCAATAGAGCGCATCCGGGATGTGGAATTTACAAGGGATTGGGGCTTGCCGACTACAACAGATAATGCTACCGAAAAGATTTTCAGGGCCGGAGCTGTTTTGAAGAATGAAAAAGATAATGGTATTGAATATGCGTTTACAAGTTATAACCGGAGCGATGGCTATAATGGTTTTCAGAATGCACTTTTACATAAGGGCAATTGGGAAACGTGGGCATTGAGCAACCAGTTTACAATTACTGATTATAAAACACTAACAGATAAAGGTTATTATTTAAAACCCGTTATTGATATCAGTAAAAAATTACCCTGGCTCGATAACTGGGTGATTGGCGCCAATTATACGCTCGAGGAAAACGGGAGCCGCAATATAAATACCGATACTTTAAACACAACCTCATTTTTATTTGATACCTATACCGCCTATTTAAAATCGAAAAGCAATGCAACAAACAAATACGCTGTGAATTTTTATACCCGAAGCGACAAATATCCCGTAGGCAAAGATTTTGTACGGGGCGACAGGAGCTATAACCTGAATGTACAGGCCGAAATTTTATCGAATTCGCAAAGGCAGCTGCGCATTAACAGCACCTTCAGAAAGCTGGATGTATATAATGAAGCCATAAGCGCTGAAACTGCCGATAACTCGATCCTTACACGTGCAGAATATCAAATGAATGAATGGAAGGGCGCTTTAACCGGAAATGTGCTTTATGAAATTGGCTCGGGGCAGGAACAGAAGCGGGCATTTTATTATGCAGAAGTAACCGCCGGCAACGGGCTATATACATGGATAGATTATAATGAAGACGGCGTACAGCAATTAAACGAGTTTGAACTGGCAGCCTTTGCCGATCAGGGTAAATATATAAGAGTGTACACCTCAACAAATGAGTATATAAAAGCTGATTATACAACGCTTAATTATAATGTAAACTTTACACCGAAGCTTTTTTGGAGGAATCCTGCATCATTTAAGAAACTGATATCAAGATTTATTTTAACCAGCTCTTTACAAATTTCAAAAAAATCGGAGGCCAGCGGCGGTTTTGAATTTAATCCTTTTGCGTATGGACTGAATGATACGGATCTTATTACGCTCACTACGGTCTTTGCCAATACTTTGTCATTTAACCGGCAAAGTACCAGATGGGGTATTGATGTGAGCAACCTGCGCAATAAAAGCAGGTCTTTTTTAACGTATGGATATGAAACGAGGTTAAATGATGAATGGGCTGTAAAATACCGTCATTTTCTTTCACGCTCCCTTACTTTAAATATTAACGCACTTACCGGTGAGAATAGCCTTTATAGCGATGCTAATACCTTTGAGAACAATAATTATAAAATTCAACGGAATAATGCGGAGTCGCTGTTGTCGTATATACGGGGCACTTCGTTCAGGATCACAGGCGGGTACAAATATGAAGTAAAGAATAATGCCCTGGTGTATGGCGGACAAAAAGCTGTTTCAAATGCGCTCTCGCTGGAAACGAAATACAATATTTTGCAGAGCGCTTCGCTTACAGGGAAGTTTACATTTAATAATTTGAAGTATAATGCCAGCGACGCAGCCTCGGAAACAACGGTTAGTTATATTATGCTGGATGGACTCTCGGCAGGCAAAAATTTTTTATGGAATATGACGCTTACCAAACGCCTGTTTAATAACCTCGAACTGAATTTTCAGTATGACGGGCGTAAGCCGGGAACGTCTAAAACAGTACATACCGGCAAAGCGAGTCTGACGGCGTTGTTTTAAGGCCAAAGGCTAAAAGCGTAAAGCTTAATGCTTTTTCACTCATCACTTTTTCATTCTCCATTCTTCACCATTCACCACTTATTCTTCATTCTGCTTGCAGGTTGCGGGGCAGGAAAGCCAAAAGCTTAATGCTTTTCATTCATCATTCAAAATTCATTATTCTTCACTATTCCCATTCACTTCTTCAAAACCTCAGCCATTGTTTTGCCAATATCGGCAGGGCTGCTTACTACATGTATGCCGCATTCCTGCATGATCTTCATTTTTGCAGCAGCTGTATCATCCGCACCGCCAACAATAGCGCCTGCATGTCCCATACGGCGGCCGGGAGGGGCTGTCTGGCCTGCAATGAAACCCACTACCGGTTTTTTATTCCCGTTTTCTTTGATCCACCTGGCCGCTTCGGCCTCCATACCGCCACCAATTTCACCGATCATCACAATAGCGTCGGTTTCGGGATCGTTCATTAATAATTCTACTGCTTCCTTTGTGGGGGTACCAATAATAGGATCTCCGCCAATACCGATGGCAGTGCTGATGCCTAATCCTGCCTTAGCCACCTGATCGGCAGCTTCGTAAGTAAGGGTGCCCGATTTACTTACAATGCCCACACGTCCTTTTTTAAATACAAATCCGGGCATAATGCCCACCTTACATGCTTCGGCGCTGATAACACCCGGGCAGTTGGGGCCAATGAGCCTGGTTGGCCTGCCTTGTAAATAATGCTTCACCTTCACCATATCCTGCACCGGAATGCCTTCTGTAATACATACCACCAGCGCTATACCAGCGTCGGCGGCTTCCATAATGGCATCGGCAGCAAATGCCGGGGGTACAAATATGATACTTACATTAGCCCCGGTTTCTTTAACACAGTCCGCAACAGTATTAAATACAGGCCTGTCTAAATGCGAAGTGCCGCCTTTGCCCGGGGTAACACCCCCTACTACGTTAGTGCCATATTCGATCATTTGAGTTGCATGGAAAGTTCCTTCTGTACCCGTAAATCCCTGTACTAAAACTTTTGAATCTTTATTTACTAATACTGCCATTTTATATTTTTTTCAGATTGCTGCAAACGTACATAAAAATTTCTATCGTAAGTGATCCGAAATCAAATAGAGAATTTTTTGATGTATTCTTTTTGATTTTTTAATATGAATGCGGGATAAAAATACAGGAACAGGGTCATAAGCCGCTGTTATTTTTTCAAGTAGAATATGCGATAAATACTATGAGGTACCAATAATGCCGTCTCCGTCTATATCAATATTAAATTTATCTTCAAGGGCATCCCTCACTTCATTACTCACATCTTCAGGTATCTGGCCTGTTTCCTGTATCATACGCATGTTCTTGGCATCCTGCAAAAAGTTGGATGCAAAAATAAATTCGTTTAGCTTTTCATTATTGCTGTAAATAATTTCTTTATTGGAGCCTTCCCATTCTTTTATTCCCTGATGCATATACACAATATGATCGCCTATTTCCATTACACTATTCATGTCGTGGGTATTCATAATAGTGGTGGTTTGATATTCCTGTGTAATATTTTTAATAAGCTTATCAATTACCAGGGATGTCTGGGGGTCGAGGCCGGAGTTGGGCTCGTCACAAAACAGGTATTTGGGATTTAATACAATGGCTCTTGCCAGCGCTACACGTTTTTGCATCCCCCCGCTTATTTCCGAAGGGAATTTCTTATAGGCATCCTCGGCTATATTTACCTTCGACAGCACTTCTTTAACCCGGTTGCGCTTAACCGAATATTTATCGTTGGTAAACATGTTCAGCGGAAAAATCACGTTTTGCTCAACCGTCTGGCTGTCGAATAACGCTGAGCCCTGAAACAGCATTCCTATTTCCTTACGGATTACTTTTTTTTCTTCAATAGTCATTTTAGTATAATCCTTACCGGAAAAGATCACCTCGCCCGAAGTAGGCTGCATCAGCCCCACCACACATTTCATTAAAACGGTTTTCCCGCTCCCGCTCGATCCGATGATCAGGTTACATTTGCCAGGCTCCATCACCGCGCTTACATCCTGCAGCACTGTTTTATCGCCAAAACTTTTTTTGAGGTTCTTTATTTCAATCATGGTAGGTTGTTTGAGGTTAATGGCTGGCAACTGAACGTTCACGCATTTGTCAATAATCAATAACGGACAGCTTTGAACTGCGAACTAAAGCAGCAGCGCCGATAAAACATAATCTGCCAGCAACAGCATGATGCATGATATCACAACCGCCCTTGTGCTTGCCTGTCCTATTTCCAGTGCACCGCCTTTTACATTATACCCGTAAAAAGAAGGAATGCTCGTTATTAAAAAGGCAAAAACAAATGATTTGATCAGCGCGAAAAAAACATTGTAAGCTTTAAAGTTCATTAAAAGCCCTTTTTCATAAATAGTAGGATCAATAATACCTGCGGCTGTACCTGCCAACCTTCCGCCCCAAATGCCCAGCACCATGGCCAATATAATCAATAACGGTATCATCAGCACTCCTGCAAATATTTTAGGTAAAATAAGGTAGGCCTTTGTGTTGATGCCCATAATTTCCAATGCATCGATCTGTTCGCTAACCCGCATATTTCCTAATTCGCTTGCAATTTTACTGCCAACCACACCGGCTAATACAATACAGCTAAGCGTAGGGGCAAACTCAAGGATCACCGTATCCCTTACGATCTGCGCTATCGTGCTTTTAGGGATAATAGGAGACACCAGCTGGTAAGCCGTTTGCACAGTAGATACAGCGCCTATAAATACCGATATGATACAAATAATCCCTAAAGAACCTATACCAATATCATTACATTGCGTCATGAACTGCCGCCAGTACATAGTTTTGTTTTCGGGCATCTTGAACATGCCCTTAAACATAATTATATATTGGCCTAGTTCTTTAAGTATTTTCAAGAATAAAGTTTATTTAGATTTACTTATTTATTTTTTCTCTTTGCCTGTTGCAGCAGATTTTAACTGGGCATCGGTAACGGCGATGACAGCCATATTAACAATATTATTCACTGTACTGCCCAATTGCAGCAGGTGAACCGGCTTTTTTAAACCCAAAAGAATAGGCCCTATTGCATCGGTTGACCCGATTTCTTTTAAAATATTATAGGCGATATTGCCTGATGCTAAGTTAGGGAAGATTAAGGTGTTTACCTCTTTTTCCACCAATTCGCTGAACGGGTACATTTCCTTAAGGAGGGTATTGTTGAGTGCTATATTGGCCTGCATTTCACCATCAGCGATCAGCGATGGGCTTTTCTGCTTCACCATTTCTCTTGCCTTTGACACCAGCGATGCTTCGGGCGTATTACTGCTGCCGAAATTAGAATAGCTGAGCATGGCTATCCGCGGGGTGATATTAAAAGCCGCTACTTCTTTAGCAGTAAGCAGCGTAATTTCGGCCAGTTCTTCGGCGGTAGGATTCAGGTTCACAGTTGTATCTGCCAGGAACAAAGGGCCTTTTGTGGTCATAATAAGATACATGCCTGCTACTTTTTTTACGCCCTCCTCGGTGCCAATGATCTGCAATGCAGGCCTTATCGCATCCGAATACCGTTTAGTAAGCCCCGAGATCATACAATCAGCATCATCCATTTCCACCATCATACAGCCAAAATGGTTCCTGTCTTCCATCAGCTTGGATACTTCCTCGGCAATATATCCTTTCCTGGCCCTTTTTTCATAAAATACCCGGATATATTCTTTCCTTTTAGCTTTTGTTTCGTCGTTTTGGGGATCAACGACAGGGATGCCGGTAATATCTATTTTATTTTCAGCGGCCAGATGTTCTATGGTGTTTTTATTACCTAAAAGAGTAGGGAACCCTATTCCTTCGTCCAGCACGATCTGGGCGGCTTTCAGTATGTTCAGGTTTTCTCCTTCTGCAAATACGATACGTTTGGGGGCGCTTCTTGCCTTTGCACCTAATACGCGCAATACCTGGTTATCCAGGCCCAGCCGCTTGTTAAGATCCTGGGCATATTGCTCCCAGTTACCGATATGCACTCTTGCAATGCCCGAATCAATAGCTGCTTTGGCTACGGCGGGGGCCACAGTTGAAAGCAGGCGCGGATCCAGCGGTTTGGGAATAATATATTCCGGTCCAAAATGCAGATTCTGCTGGTTATAAGCCAGGTTTACTATATCCGGAACAGGGGTTTTTGCCATTTCGGCTAATGCTTTAACAGCCGCCAGCTGCATTGCCGTATTGATTTGGGTGGCCCTTACATCCAGCGCACCACGAAAGATATAGGGGAAGCCTAAAACATTATTTACCTGGTTGGGATAATCGCTGCGGCCTGTAGCCATAATAATATCTTTACGGGCGGTAGTGGCGGCTTCCCATGATATTTCGGGGTCAGGATTTGCCATTGCAAAAACAATGGGGTTTTTAGCCATGCTTTTAACCATTTCAGCAGTTAATACATTTGCTGCGCTTAATCCTATAAATACATCTGCCCCTTTTAAGGCGTCTGCCAGCGAAATATCTTTGGGTGCTACGGCAAAAGGCGCTTTAAAGGCATCCAGTCCTGTGCGGTCCTTATGTAAAGCCCCTTTGCTGTCAAACATAATAAAGTTCCCGGGCCGGGCGCCCATCTGCTGGTACAGTAATACACAAGCCATAGCGGCGGCGCCTGCTCCGTTTACCACGAATTTTGCTTTTTCGATTTTCTTTTTCTGAATTTCAAGGGCATTCAGCAAAGCAGCGGCGCTAATAATGGCAGTACCGTGCTGGTCATCGTGCATCACCGGTATTTTCAGTCTTTTTTTAAGCTCCCGTTCAATATAAAAACAACCGGGCGCTTTAATATCTTCCAGGTTGATCCCCCCAAAGGTAGGCTCCAGCGCCTGTACAATCTCTACCAGCTTTACCGGGTCTTTCTCGTTGATCTCAATATCGAAAACATCAATATCAGCAAATATTTTAAACAATACACCTTTCCCTTCCATCACCGGCTTTCCTGCTTCCGGACCAATATCTCCGAGGCCCAGTACGGCCGTTCCGTTGCTGATTACCGCTACCAGGTTGCCTTTTGTAGTGTATTTATAAACATCTTCGGGATTTTTCGCTATTTCCAGGCAGGGAACTGCTACGCCGGGCGAGTAAGCCAAAGAAAGATCCCTCTGGGTTTTGGCTTCTTTTGTCGGAATGACTTCTATTTTTCCGGGCCTGCCTTTTGCATGATACTCGAGCGCCTGCTCCTTTCTTAATTCATTTTTTGACATATCGATTCGCTTGTAAAAACCGTGGAAAAGTAAACCAATTTGGCTTAACCGACAAAACGAAACGGGAAAAAATCTGCATCCGCTGGTCTTCGATTGGATGTGCGTTTCGCTATCTACCGTTCTATCCAAACCTTTCTGCCCGACAGTGCGCTTAAAGAATCTTTGATCCGGGCCGTATCGGCTTGTGCAGCGGGCAGTTGTATATACAAAGTATAATTTACAGAATCAGCGCTTTTTATTTCAACCGGCCAGTTGATCTTTTTTAGCTGGTTATATCTTTTTGAGGCCCTGGGCTCCCTGGCAATTTCCAGAATATATTTATAGGCGTCCGGGGCAGTACGTGTGGCTGCAGTTGTGTGCGAAATATCTTTTACTGCCTGTGAGGTATCCGCAGCGGTTGTTGCAACAGCGGTCACATCTTCCACTTGTGAAGTGTTTTGTTCTTCGTTTTTAATATAGAACCATATAGTAGCCACAATGGCCAGCAGGCATAACGTTAATATAATGAGCGCAGGCTTTGTTTTGCGGGGCTTCCTGGTTTCATCAATATAGGTTTGCGGCACCGAATTTTTTTCGGTGATCGGCACAGGCCGGGATTTTTCTGTATGGTGAAATTTTTCTTTATGAAATTCGAAACTGCCGTCTGTTTTTTTAGTTAAGGTACCGATGCCCTGTAAAAAATAAGGTTTGCCTGTATTTAAAAAATCAATAACGCTATCCAGTTGGGATTCGAGGTCGGATTTTGAGAGCACTTTCATTTTTCCTGTTTCTTTTGAAACAAAGTCAACAAGGTTTTCATCCAATGCGGTTACTTTTGTTTGTTCAAAAGTAATGTTCAGGAGCGAAGCCCCTTTTTTACCGTAGTCTACCTCGGGATCGTAAGCATTGCTGGCGTGAAAAGTGCCCAGCCCCGGAAGGTTTAACTCCTTATTGGAGGTAAGATATTTAGCTAATACATTTGCAAGTTTCATCTGTTTATTTTTATCATTTTAAAGGGCATACAGACCCGGCTGCCCGGTTCTGCCGTATTAAAGATGGTTTTGAGTAAATAAAAAACACAGGCTCATTTCACAAATTATTGATTATGATGAACTCGCAATTTAAAAGTTTTTGTTGTATTACCAAAATGGGCTAAAGATGTTAACTTTGGCATAATGTATACCCGGGAAGAAGAGCAGTTTATGAAATATTGGGAAACGAACCGTTTAAAAAAGAAAAAGATCTTTAAACAGGTGCTGTTGGGCGTGCCTGCCGGCCTGGTGATGATGATTGCTATTTTTATTAATTTTTTTAGTGGTTGGTATAAAAGAGCAACGATGGAAGCCAATGCCGACCCTTCGCTTTTTGTAATTTTACTGATAGCCGGGATAATTATTGTTGCGTTTGCAGGGGTGTTCACGTCTTACCACAAGTGGGACATCAATGAAACCCGGTACAAGGAATTAATTAACAGAAAATAAATTTGTATTGCCTTTAAAATTTAAAACTCGAAACATGAAAAAAATCTTCTGGCTCCCGGTTGCCACTGTAATGATCACTGTGGTGTTTACTGCCTGTTTAAAAAGTGATGATACTACTTCGTGTACAAATAATACCCTGGCGCAGGATCAGCACATAATTGATTCTTTTGCTGCAGTAAGCGGACTGGAGTTGACCTGGGATAGTGATAATTATTTATATTACCAGGTCATGGATCCGGGTACGGGAAGTACGCCTACTTCGGATTCTCTGGTTGCCTTTACCTGGGTGGGTACAACTATGTCCGGTACTCAGTTTACCTCTTATACAGCTTCCACAGCTACGTATTCTTTAAGCTATTATGATAACAGCCTTTTAACCTATGCCTTAACGAAACTTCAGGAGGGAGGCAGCATTAAAATTATTTTTCCTTCATCTGTGAGTTATGGTTGTAGTGCCACCACCGTTAACAATGTTACTATTCCCGGCAATTCCCAGATTGTTTACGATATTTCGTTGACTGATGTAGCGAATCCATAAAAATTACAGCGATTCAGAATTAAAATAAAAACCATACCCGTAGGTGGTTTCAGGGATAGTTGCGAAAATATTTTTCGGGATAATTGATTTTTTTGAGAGTTGGGAATAGTGAAAACGATGCTTATCATATCGCATTATCTTCTGTTCACAGATTAGACTGTTTGATAAATTGGAATTTCAAACACATCGTAAATTTTGATAAAATAAAAATGTTCAACTCAATAAATATGCGTTTAGGCTATCCTTTGATAGACATTCGTTCACCTTTAGAATTTTTAAAAGATGAAAAATAAAGAGAAAAAAGAACCTGCCCGTCCGGTAGGCGGGTTTGACAGTGTCGCATTCTTCCGAGCTATCAAAGAAAAATTAGCTAAAAAAATGGAAGGAATGACGTTAATTCAAAAACGTGAATTTATGCGACAAGTACGAGAAGGAAAAATCAAAGTCGCTTAAAATTACAATAGAGCAAAGCAGGGCGACTGCGCTGAAAAATAGAAAACGAAGGCTTTAATACGCTTAAAAAACGGCGGCTATGAATTACAGCGTCTTTTTAGCCGTAAAAACTTTAATGCTCAAAAAACTTTGTCATTGAAAACAAAAGACGCCAAATTCGCCTGCAATCCGGTTGACAAACCTTATAAAGAAGCCGTGAACACTTCGGGTGATAAGCCTGCGTCTAAAAAAAGAATATTTTAATTCTGAATCGCTGTTAAAACAAATCAATCGCCGATTCGCTTATTTTTGCTGCATAAATCCGTGCAATGCAATACGAGCCTATTTCGGTGTTTGATATGTTGAAGATTGGGGTGGGGCCATCCAGTTCTCATACGCTGGGCCCCTGGCGGGCAGCAGAGCGTTTTATAAACGAGCTGATAGTAAAAGACCTTTTACAGGAAGTTGCAACAGTTACAATACTATTATATGGATCGCTGGCAAAAACAGGTGCGGGACATGGCACCGGTATTGCCGTGCAATTAGGGCTTTGCGGTTTTGACCCCGTAACTTTTGATGTAGAGCAGATTGACCCGGTTATTTGAACAATCGCACAGCAGAAAAAAATAACGCTGGATGGCAGGCACGCTATTGATTTCGACCCGGCTTTGGATATAGCATTTCTATACACCGAAAC
>JASGEW010000009.1:0-31084 GCA_047606125.1 Niabella sp.
CTCAAGAAGCGTGGCATGATCGAATCAGTAAACGACATTCTTAAAACTGTTTGCGATATCGAGCATACCAGGCACCGTAGCCCCATCAATGCTTTATTAAATGTATTTGCCGGGCTTTGCGCTTATACTTTCCTGGAACGACTCCCTAATATCTTTAGGTAGGAAGACCCAAAACTCACGTTAAATAGTCTGATTTTTTTGAGAAGCTGTTAAAAATTCATCGTAATGGATTTTTAACAGCTTCTTTTTTGATTGATTTTAGGCCCGGGGTGGAAAGGTGTAAAAAGTGATTTCGTGTTATTCGGTTTTAGCTCACCCCTCTGGCTGTATCTGCTGTGTCGGAAGAGGGGTTGGGGAGCCTGCCCGCTGTGGCGGGTGAGGTCTGACAAAGAAATATTATTCACTAATTTATCCCTTGCGGACTATAGCTCCTTTCGAATTTTTAAAATGTAAACCCTAACCTGTTTATATTCCTTAACAATAGAATCAATAATCGCCCAGGGTTTCGGGTAATTGCGCAAGCGCTTTGGCAAGTTGTTCATCATTAGGGGCAATGCCGTGCCATCCATGGTCGTTCTCCATAAAATCAACGCCCTTGCCCATAATGGTGTGCATCATGATCGCAACCGGTTTTCCCTGCCCTGTTGCAGCTTTAGCCTTATCCAGCGTGGCAAGTACATCATCCATATCATTACCATTCATTTCCAGTACATGCCAGCCAAAAGCTTCAAATTTTTCGTGCAGGTTGCCCATATTTAATACCTTTTCCGTAGGACCATCTATCTGCTGTCCGTTCCAGTCTACCGTAGAGATCAGATTGTCAACCTTGTGTGCCGCTGCAAACATAATTGCTTCCCACACCTGCCCTTCATTCAGTTCCCCGTCTCCATGTAAAGAGTAAACCAGTTTGGTATCGCCGTTCATTTTTTTAGATAAAGCGTCGCCTATAGCCACGCTCATTCCCTGTCCCAGCGAGCCACTGGCAACCCGAACTCCGGGTAAATGCTCATGAGTGGCCGGGTGGCCTTGTAACCTGCTGTTAATCTTTCTGAAGGTAGCTAATTCTTTCACATCAAAATAACCCGAACGTGCCAATACCGAATAAAACACCGGGGATATGTGTCCGTTCGACAGGAAAAATACATCTTCATTTTTTCCGTCCATACTAAACTTCGGATCGTGCTGCATTACCTTAAAATACAGCGCCGTTAAAAAATCAGCACAACCGAGCGATCCGCCGGGGTGTCCGCTTTGTACGCCATGTACCATTCTTACAATATCTCTTCTTACCTGTGAAGCTATTTCCTGTAAAGTTGCCATTATTAAGTGTTTAATTTGCTGATATACAAAAATGCATTTTTTTTAATAAAAGATGGAAAGAAATTGACTGGAATAGCATTGCACAGCAGCCTTAACAAAAAAGTCACTTTAAAACCTTGTTTTTAGACCCCAAATTCCTACTTTTGTAGTTGACAAACCTTATTGAATGCTCGAAATTCTAGTAACAGCTATAATTTCTTTTATAGTTGCATATTTGGCGATTCCGGTAGTTATCGTGATAGCTGAAAAAAAGAAGCTGTTCGATATACCTGATGAAAGAAAGCTACACAAGCATACAATAGCTTCGCTTGGTGGAGTTGGTATATTTTTAGGCTTTGTTTTCTCATCGCTTATAGGCATCAGTTTTCAAAAACATCCGGAGTTTCAATATATCTTTGCTGCTGCGTTTATCATTTTCTTTATTGGCCTTAAAGATGATATTATCGCCCTATCTGCTTTTAAAAAACTGATCGCCCAGATCATTGCCGCAGCTATTATTATTCACCTGGCCGGCATCAGAATAGAAAGCTTTTATGATATATTAGGCATTGGGGCTGTCGACCCGATTTATGGAGTACCGTTTACCTATATTACCATTATTCTGATTATTAATGCATTTAATTTAATAGATGGTATTGATGGGCTGGCTGGCAGCTTGGGAGTAACAGCCACTATTTTATTTGGCACTTATTTCCTGCTGTCCGGAATGAATGCTTATGCCACTCTCGCTTTTTCACTTGCAGCTGCCCTGCTGGCATTCCTGATTTTCAATTACCACCCCGCCAAGATATTTATGGGCGATTCGGGCTCTTTACTTGTAGGAATAATTTGTTCGGTACTGGTATTAAAATTTATCAGCGTCGCTTCAGATCATGATGCGGCATTACCTATACCTGCTGCCGTTGCCGTTGGCGTATCCGTTATCATCATTCCGCTGATAGATACGCTGAGGGTTTTTGCGATCAGGATTCTCAAAGGAAGATCTCCTTTTTCTCCCGACCGGAATCATATTCACCATATCCTGCTGGATAAAGGATTTAACCATTCTATGATAACTGTGATTTGTGTTTCGGCCAATATCGGCATAGTAATGATGGCCTACCTGTGCAGCCCTTTAGGCAGCTCGGCTATCCTGGCCATATTATTTTCCGCTGCATTTATTTCTATGGGTATTATGTACTTTACATTGCCCAGGAGGAGAATGGTCATGAACCGGCAGATCGTTTCCAGCCTGCAGGCTAAGAAGCCAGCATCCAAAGTGATCAGCTTAAGCACCAAAGAACCGATGGATATTGAGCAGGTACAATAGTTTGCAGCGCTTTATTCGTTTTGAAGCAAGCGCATCTTTTTGCAATAAACATCCCTTCGCTTTTCATCAAAAATAAATGGGGTGGATAACTTTTTTAAACCACAGGAGATTTACAGCAGTATTCACAAAGAGCGCAGGAGTTTTATTTAGATATATCTCAGGCAATTCTGTGTATTCCTCCGGTTCTTCTGTGGTAAAATATAACTCCTCAAAAATGTTAGGCACCCAATAAATGCAGTTATCGATCGCTTTCATTAGCTTTGCCGCATTTAAAGATAATACGCATGCAAGACCAAGTAGATAAGATTGTAACCGCTTCGGAAGAAAGTATGAAAAAAGCTATAACGCACCTGGAATCTGAACTGGCCAAGATACGTGCCGGGAAAGCTACTCCCCAGATTATTGACGGTATTATGGTGGATTATTATGGCTCCCCGGTGCCTGTTAACCAGGTTGGCAATATTACCATTATGGATGCCCGCACGCTGAATATACAACCCTGGGAAAAAAACATGCTGCAACCCATTGAACGGGCTATTATAGCCGCCAATATTGGTATCAATCCTCAAAACGACGGTGTAAATATCCGGTTATTTTTACCTCCTCTTACAGAAGAAAGAAGAAAAGAACTGGTTAAAAAAAGCCTGTCTGAAGGAGAAAATTCAAAAGTGGGAATCAGGGGTGGCCGCAGAGACGCTATTGAAGCCGTTAAAAAACTGCAAAAAGAGGGGCTGAGTGAAGATGCCGCAAAAGATGCGGAAGCAGCTATACAGCAACTTACAGATAATTATATTGGGCTGGTAGAGAAATATCTTGCCGCCAAGGAAAAAGAGATTATGGCAATCTAACTCATTCTATTATGTCGCGCTACCATCTTACCGAAATACCAACAAGAGCTCCTGAAGAAGCTTCTAAAAAAGAACTTAAAGAACAAACAAAAAAAATTCTGGAAGAACTGGACCTTTTGCAAAATCTTCTGTATGCAGAAGGAAAGCATTCCGTGCTGATCGTATTACAGGGTATGGATGCCAGCGGAAAAGACGGCCTTATCAAAAATGTTTTTGGGGCAATGAACCCGCAGGGCGTACAGGTTACTTCTTTCAAAGTTCCAACCGAAGAAGAGGCGGCTCACGATTTTTTGTGGCGTATACATAAGAATACTCCGGGCAAAGGGCGTATACAGATATTTAACCGTTCGCATTACGAAGATGTATTAGTTACAAGAGTACATAACGCATGCGATGATGAGACTGCGGAGAAGCGTTTTAATGCAATAAACGCCTTTGAGCAATTATTACAGCAAAGCAATACCGTTATCTTAAAGTTCTACTTACATGTTTCCGCAGCAGAACAGGCAGAAAGACTGAAAGAGCGCATGGACAACCCTGAGAAAATGTGGAAATACAATAAAAATGATTTTAAAGAGGCGGCATTACGCGATAAGTATTACCGGTATTACGAGGAGTGCTTTCAAAAATGTAATCATCCTGAATGGATGATCGTTCCCTCCGATCAAAACTGGTTCAAGGAATATACTGTTGCACACGCTTTAAAAAACGCACTCAAAGGCCTGGGTATGCGCTATCCGGGAATAGATCAGTAGTTAAATGTTATTTTTTCTCGGAAAATCAGCCTGCCGCAGCCTGCGTTTTGCTTTATCCTGTGTAAATCTGCGGGAAGATCAGCAACCTATTAATGATTATATAATCTCAAAACAAGTTCATTAATAAATTTTTTTTAATATTTATTAATAATATATTTGTTTCAATAAAAACTTATTTATATGGGCATGATTAAAGAATTTAAAGAATTTGCCTTTAAAGGCAATGTAGTTGATCTTGCTGTCGGTGTTATCATTGGCGGTGCATTCGGAGCCATTGTTAAATCGCTGGTAGATGATGTCATTACGCCATTGCTGTTAAACCCTGCGCTGAAAGCAGTGGGGGCCGAAGATATCGCCAAACTGTCCTGGAACGGGGTCAAATACGGTAACTTCCTTTCAGCGGTAATCAGCTTCCTTTGTATTGCATTTGTACTTTTCTGGCTGATCAAAGGGGCCAACAAACTTTCTAAACCTCCAGAAGAGGCAGCTCCCGCGGATCCATCATCTACCGACAGGCTGCTGGCTGAAATCAGGGACGAATTAAAGAAGCGCCCTTAATCAAATACTTAATACCTGCGGTTGCCTGTTGATAATTTCAGGTAAACTATTTTATAAAATTTGTAAAGTCCTGTTATATTGCAGGACTTTTTATTTATAAATTTTTCTTGTGACAAATACGACCTACCAGATAAAGCTCTCCCAGTTTGAAGGACCATTTGATCTTTTATTATTCTTTATTGAGCGCGATGAGCTGGATATTTATAATATTCCCATTACCCGGATAATAAACGACTTTCTGGATTATGTTCATCAGCAGGAAGCGCTGAACATTGAGCTTTCCAGCGAGTTTATCCTGTTTGTTTCTACTTTGATGCGCATTAAGGCAAAAATGCTTATACCGCGTAAGGAGCTTGACGCCCAGGGAAATGAAATAGACCCCCGCGAGGAACTGGTAAGTAAAATTCTTGAGTACAAAAAATTTAAGGAAGCTGCGGCGCAACTGGCCGAACAGGAGGCCCTCCGGATGCTGATGATCAAACGGGGTAATATTCAAAAAGAGTTATCGCAGGTTGGCGAGGAAGCTGGCGAAGGCACCGAAATACAGGCGATCACACTGTTCAAATTAATGAAGGCTTTTGAAAAAGCCATGCAGCGATACAGCGACAGGGTGCATAAACCGGTGCATACCGTGGTAAGGTATAGCTATACCATCGAAGACAGCCGCAACCAGGTAATGGCTATATCAGAAAAAGAAAAGAATGTTTCCTTTGAAAAACTGTTTGAAGTGGCTGAAAACCGTGTACAGGCAATATTCATGTTCCTTTCGGTTTTAGAGCTGGTACAGCAGAATTTCATTAAAATAATGATCGGGGAAGGAAAAAATAACTTTATCCTGGAATATATTGCACCGGAAGACCGAGACCCCGATATAGCCATCAGTGAACGGTCTTCATTTGAGTAATATGGTATGATTGATGCTATAGAAATACAAATCACTTTAATCTTCATTCAAAAATCTTTTAAATTATGAAACGTTTTGCAACAGCCAACTGGCAAGGTACCGGCAAAGAAGGAAAAGGCACCAATAGTACCCAATCTGGAGTTTTAGAACAGGTGCAGTATTCCTTTAAGTCAAGATTTGAGGACGGCAACCCGGGCACAAACCCCGAAGAGTTGATTGCAGCTGCGCATGCCGGATGCTTTACAATGAAGCTGAGCTTTGTTTTAAATGAAGCAGGATTTACTGCTGATAATATTGACACTAAGTGCACTGTAGACTTCCAGGACGGCGCCATTGTAGAAAGCTATCTCGACATCACAGCAACCATACCGGGCATTGATGATGCCAAATTTCAGGAAGCTGTAAAAAATGCAGAAGCCAATTGCCCTATCAGTAAATTGCTGAATACTAAAATCACATCTTCTGCCGCACTGGTATAATACAAAAGATTACCACTAAAAGAAATCCCCGCTACCCTGCGGGGATCTTTTGTGGATATATCAATATTTGATTGCCTAAATCTTAAAGCCGAGTGTGAACACGACTCTTGATGCGCTGGGTTTAATCTTAGCAGGATTGCTCACATAAGTCGGGTCATCGGCGGTTGGCGTAACCTGATAGGGATATATCGTGTACTCCTTGCTGAAAGAATGTACATACCCTAAATCAATAAAGAAGCCTTTATTACGATAGCCCAATCCGCCTGTAGCCTGGGTAACACTTCCATTATCGCCCGATTTATAAGGGTTGCCATAATAAGCGCCGCCTAAACGGACCGAAATGGGATTGAACTTCAGCTCCGCACCCAGCCTGGCATTTACGGCGCCTTTATAAGCGTCATCAATGTCGTTGTTTACATACCCGAAATATTCATTATTGGCGTTATTATCATTATCGCTATTCTCAATTGTTCTGAAAGTGGATGCCATATAGTTTACATATTCCACATCGCCGGAAAGAAAACCTTTTTGGGTTGAGATATCATTTACATTGCCAAATAACAATGAAAAGCTTCCCATAAGTTTGTATGGGGTTTGCAGATTATAATCATAAGTCGAAACATCGCTGTACGCAGTATAATCGCCATTAGCGCCTGCGTCAAGATTTGACCCGGCAGCTGCAGAATAGCTGTCTGTTAAGGAATAAAAGGTTGGAGAATGGGCTGCAAAACCTAAACGCAGGTTATCGGTGGCTTTAAAAACAATACCTACTTTCAGGTTAATTCCCACGCCTTTGGTAACAAGGTCATCATCATACCAGGCGGCATCAAATCCGTTTGTATTGTCGCTTGCATCAGGATCCTGCTCTACATAACGCCTTGAAGCGCCATATCTTAATATAGGCAGCCCTATTGTTCCGCCTAAAAACACCCTGTCATTGAAATTGGCAGCGCCGGCAAAAGCCAGTTCCGTAATACCCCCGTTAGTGATAATTGTTTCCTGCTGTTCCAAACCGCTTGCTATAGCAAGGTCAACTGCCGAAGAAGAAAGATTAACAGTGTCGCCATTTACAGTTTCCTGAACCCAGCCCGAATTTACTGCCAGCTCCGAACCATAAGCGTATAAGCTATTACTGGCAATGATATCTTCAATAAAATAGTCGGCCATAGAAGTGCGGCTCAACTGCCCGCCCTTATTATTATACACCACCCTGTTATTAAAATCCGCCACCCTGTTAACCGCTATGCCAAAGGCCGAACTTTTTAATGAGGAGCCATCATTATAGTTTGGCTTACCTAACACAAAGCCAGTAGTGCCTAAAAACCCACTTGTTTTATTTTCTTTATTAGAAGCGCCCAAATAGGCAGCGTCGTTACTGAGCAGATTTAACCCTCCTGAAATTACAAAATCCCCGGTTTTATAAAACCCAATATTAGCCGGGTTGGAAAATATGGTAGATATTTCACCTCCAATGGCACCATTCGCATTGGCAATACCCTGAGACCTTGCCGTTCCGGAGTTTTGCAAAAATGAGTAACGCAATGCGTCTTCTTTTGTTTGAGCGTGCAACCCGTTGTAAGCAGTTAAGATGGTTGCCGCTAATAAAATTTTTTTCATTATTTAAGGCTTAATTACAATTATTATTTTAGAGGTGTTTAAACTTTTATTTTTAACTAAGTTTAAAACACGTTCATTATTGATAGCTGCGAGGATTTTAAAATCTTCTTCCGCTGCCGCCACCGCCCCGGCTGCCGCCGCCTGATGATGAAGGCGCTGAATAGGTTGATCTGCTTTGGGTTGCCGGTGTATAGCTTTGATTGCGCGAATAAGTATCATTATTATAAGACCGGCTATTACTATAATCCGGGGAAGTGTATCTGATGGCCGCTCTGTAGTTAGCTGTTGAAGTAACCGTATTAGTGCTTACACTGCTACTGCTGCGAACCCCATATGTGCTTCTGTAAGTAGTACTGGTTGATCGGTTATAATTATTTGCTATACGGGGGCCATAACTTACCCTGCTGGTAATTACACCTCCGCCATACCAGCCTCCGCCCCAGGCGTAATAATAGGGATATCCGTACCAGCCCGTGTACCAGGGATCCCAACCCCAGCCATACCAACTGTACCAGCTATACCAATCACTGTACCAGGGACCGTACCAACTGCCATACCAACCTACATACCACGGATTATACCATGTATTCCAGTAACTTACAGGGCTCCAGGGATTGTTCCAGTAAAAAGGATCGTTCCAGTAGGCCCAATTGTTATAATAGCTGAAATTATAGCGATCGCCATAGTAATACCAGTCATCAAGATCGCTCCAGCGATACCTGTTACGCACTTTCATGCGCAAATAACGATCGTCGTAGTCCTCGTAATCGTCTTCCTGCTCGTCATAATTGCGATAGCGCCGCTCATCCGTTTTTTTAACTTTTGCGTACTCCTCCGGCGGCGGCGCGGGAGAACTGTACACATCGTCCGGTGTCTGGCCGGTTCTGTATGCTGTAGAACAGCTGCCCAAACACAGTACCATACCCAGCAACAGCAAAAGATTTGACGTTTTTATTTTCATTTTGGCCATTTATATTTTATAATAATTGTTTTAATACCAGGTACAAATTACATTTGCATGAATTGTGTTGACAAATTGTAAAATTACAGTATTCCTGTGTTATTAACGACGTAAGTAATTTGAAAAAAGATGCACAACGGCTTGTTAATTCACAATATTTTTTGTTAAAAATATTACAGGGTTACTAAGATATTAAAAACGGCAAATAAGGATATAACATTTTATATGAGCAAAGAAATCACTTCGAGGGCACAGGATTATGCGCAATGG
Organism: Niabella sp.; assembly: GCA_047606125.1. Classification (GTDB taxonomy): domain Bacteria; phylum Bacteroidota; class Bacteroidia; order Chitinophagales; family Chitinophagaceae; genus Niabella. The sequence continues at coordinate 9,022 of JASGEW010000009.1, forward strand.
TATAATGATCTTGTTTTGAAAGGCGGGCTGGCTGATTATTCGGCAGTAAGAGGCTGCATGGTAATTAAACCCTATGGGTTTACACTTTGGGAAAATATGCGGGATGCGTTGGACAAGATGTTTAAGGATACAGGCCATGTGAATGCTTATTTTCCATTATTTATACCTAAAAGTTTTTTGAGCAAAGAAGCTGCACATGTGGAAGGTTTTGCAAAAGAATGTGCGGTGGTTACACACTACCGGCTTAAAAATGATCCCGATGGCACCGGTATTATAGTTGACCCTGAGGCGAAGCTCGAAGAAGAGCTGATTGTACGTCCCACCAGTGAAACCATTATCTGGAACACTTATAAAGACTGGATACAATCTTACCGCGATCTGCCACTCCTGGTTAATCAGTGGGCCAATGTTGTACGATGGGAAATGCGCACCCGGCTTTTTCTGCGTACAGCAGAATTTCTCTGGCAGGAAGGGCATACGGCTCATGCAACGCAGCAGGAAGCTGAAGAAGAAGCTAAAAAAATGCTGAGCGTGTATGCAACGTTTGTGGAAGAGTTTATGGCGGTACCGGTAATCAAAGGCGTGAAAACGGAAAGTGAACGTTTTGCAGGTGCTGTTGACACGTATTGTATCGAAGCATTAATGCAGGATGGTAAAGCCTTGCAGGCCGGCACTTCTCATTTCCTGGGACAAAACTTTGCTAAGGCTTTTGATGTTCAGTTTTTGAATAAAGAGAACCAGCAGGAATATGTATGGGCCACCAGCTGGGGCGTAAGCACCCGGCTGGTAGGGGCTTTGGTAATGGCACACAGCGATGACGATGGATTAGTGCTGCCTCCTAAAATTGCTCCGCTGCAGGTAGTGATTGTACCTATATATAAAGGCGATGAGCAAAAAGCGCTTATTGACGCTAAAGCACAGGAGCTGCTGGCTAACCTGAAAACGATGGGTATCCGCGCAAAATATGACGATAATGACAATACCCGGCCGGGGTGGAAATTTGCGGAATATGAAATGAAAGGAGTGCCGGTAAGAGTAACTTTGGGCGCCCGCGACCTGGCTAATAACCAGATTGAGATTGCACGCAGGGATACCAAAACAAAAGAAACGATCCACGCTGACGGTGTTACCCAGTATATTGACGGCTTACTTCTTGACATACAGAATAGCATGTTCAAAAAAGCCAGGGAATACCGCGATGCCCATATAACAAAGGCCGATACCTGGGATGAGTTTTTAGAAATTTTAGATAACAAAGGCGGCTTTGCCCTGGCTCATTGGGACGGTACGCCGGAAACAGAAAATGAGATCAAGGAAAAAACCAAAGCTACCATCCGTTGTATCCCTATTGATGATAAGGGTATAGAAGAGGAGGGGAAGGATATTTTAAGCGGTAAACCATCAAAACGCAGGGTGCTTTTTGCAAGAGCATATTAATCACAATGCGGTTAAACTATCTTCCAAAGCTTTTATTTTTTCTTCTGCATCGGCTTTCTTTTTACGTTCCAGCGCCACCACTTCAGGTTTCGCGTTCTGTACAAACCGTTCGTTCCCTAATTTTTTATCTACAGCCGCCAGAAATCCTTTTAAATAATCGATTTCTTTCTGAAGCGCTTCTTTCTGCGCGGTGGTATCCAGCTCGGTTCCCGTTTCAATATACAGCTTGTCCTTTTGCACCAGCACATTTATACATTTATCTACTATATCGTTTGTAAATAAAATCTTATCTGCATTGATTTGTCTTTTCAATATTTGCAGCAATGGCTCATAATCCGCTTTTCGCGCTGCCTGTATGTATAAGGATATTGTTTCCTTATTTTTAATGTTGTTTTTTGCCTTTGCATCGCGCACTGCGCTGATCACATTTTTAAGAAGTTCGCCCTGCAAAATTACTGCATCATTTACAGTTTCACTTTCTTCAAATTGCTTTACCGAAAGATCATCCCCCTGCTCACGCAACTGGTGATAAATTTCTTCAGTGATGAACGGCATATAGGGATGCAGCAGTTGCAGCAGCTCTTCAAAGAAGATAATAGTATATTCCAGTTTGGAACTGATGGTGGCGCCACCGAATTCGGGCTTTTGCCACTCAAGATACCAGCTGCAGAAGTCGTCCCACACCAGCGAATAAATTGTTTTCAGCGCTTCGCTAAGTTTAAATTCTTTAAACAAGCGTTCCACCTCAACTTTTACTTCGTTAATACGACTGCGCATCCATGTCGCTGCAAAATCATTACCGGCCTGTTTTTCATCACTAATAATACCATTCGGATTATCTTCCCACATTTTTACCAGCTTCAGCGCGTTCCATATTTTATTATTGAAATTGCGGCCCTGCTCCAGGCTGGCTTCGTCAAATAACAGATCGTTACCCGCGGGCGCTGCTATCATAATTCCAAAACGTACTGCATCTGCGCCGTATTTATCAATCAATTCCAGTAAGTCCGGTGAATTACCTAAAGATTTCGACATTTTCCTGCCCAGCTTATCACGCACCATGCCGGTAAAATATACGTCTCTGAACGGGATTTCTTTTTCATATTCTAGACCCGCCATAACCATCCGTGCTACCCAGAAGAAAATAATATCCTGGCCTGTTACCAGAACGGATGTAGGGTAATAATATTTTATATCCTCATTATCCGGATTGGTAATGCCATGAAATACTTCGCTGGGCCATAACCAGGAGGAGAACCAGGTATCGAGCACATCATTATCCTGCTTAAGGTTAAAAGCAGCATGTTCAAGGCTGTTATTACCTTCGGCTTTTAGCTTTTGGATTTTAGCCTCTTCTTCTGTTTCCGCCACATAAACATTGCCCGCATTATCGTACCATGCCGGTATTTGCTGCCCCCACCACAACTGGCGGCTGATGCACCAATCCTTCACATTTTCCAGCCAGTATTTGTAGGTGGCCAAAAACCTGTCGCCGGGATGTATTTTAATATCTCCGTTAACAACAGCTTTTAAAGCTGGTTCGGCCAGTTCTTTCATTTTTAAGAACCATTGCGTTGATATTTTGGGCTCTACTACGGCATGGCTTCTTTGCGAAAAGCCATTTTTGTTGATAATATCTTCCGTTTTTACCAGGTTGCCCGAGGCTTCTAAATCAACCGTTATTTTCTTTCGCACATCAAAGCGGTCCTCGCCAATATATAATTGTGCAGCTTCGCTCAATGTACCGTCGTCGTTCAAAGTATCAATTACTTCAAGATTATGTTTTAAGCCTAAGTTATAGTCATTAATATCGTGGGCGGGGGTGATCTTTAAAGCCCCGGTACCAAATTCCATATCCACATATTCATCAAAGATCACGGGTATACGGCGATTAATTAAAGGAACAAAAGCATACATCCCTCTAAGGTGGCGGTAACGGTCATCGTTGGGGTTCACACAAATTGCGGTATCGCCCAGGATGGTTTCGGGGCGGGTAGTAGCGATGGTAATACAGGTGCCTGATTCCTCCTCGTCTGTAATCAAAACGCTAAAGTCTATAATTTTTGGTATCTTTGTGGCATCGGGAGTCGTTTCGGACGTGTGAGAGAAGGATTCCTCTGCTTCAGTAGAAGAAGGCACAACTCGCCCGATTTTAAGGGAAGATTCTAAACCAGTCTTCCCTTTCATTTTGCGCATTGTTTGCAGCATCAACTCTTTCCTTCCTGTTCTGATTTCTTCAAGGTAAATGATCGTACCGTCATCAAACGTTTTAGTGTAGGTAATCGTCTCCTTCTGGTGTTTATTAGATCCTGTCGCAATTATTTTATCAGGTTGATTGAGTATATCAATAATTAGTTCAAAATCCCTTTCAGTGATTGCAATTTGTCCTCTTTTCTCCTCTATATCTGTATTACTATGGTTATTGAGTATATGATACAAACAACTTCTGTCAATTGCATGAACATACTTGTCAGTTATATCAACGCCGGTTAATTCAGATAAGAAAACGGCACCTTCGGAAGTCACATTTCCCAATACCGTTTTTTCTATTGTATTAGAGTTGTCTGATTTTATTTTTTTAACAAATTCCCTGATCACGCTTTTTGCTCTCAAAAGCAAATCGTTTACATTCCAGTATTTAAACCAGGGCTCATTTGCAATATTGCTGTCAAAAGTTGATGCATCTAATTTATAGCGCACATAATACAGCTTGCTCTGCACTTCCCTGTATTCAACCTCCTCATCGCTTAAAGCGGTTTTGGCAGCAGGATCCCAGTTGATCATACGGGCGCCGCGGTAAATCAGCCCTTTCCGGTACAGATCAACAAATACTTTGATGACCGCCTTATAATAATGACCGTCCATCGTAAAAGTTACCCGGCTCCAGTCCACACTGCACCCCAAACGTTCAATCTGGTTGTATATTATACCGCCATACTTTTCTTTCCATTCAAATGCATATTTCAGAAACGCCTCACGGGTAAGCGTATTTTTATCAATACCTTTTTCCTCTTTCAGCATTTGCACTACTTTTGCTTCGGTAGCGATGGAAGCGTGGTCGCTGCCCGGCACCCAGCAGGCGTTGTACCCGCTCATGCGTGCGCGGCGCACTAAAATATCCTGTACGGTTTCATTTAAAGTATGCCCCATGTGCAGCACACCGGTAACATTGGGTGGCGGAATCACAACCGTAAAGGGGCGCCTTCCATCGGGCCTGCTCTCAAAATACTTTTTCTCTTTCCAGTGATTGGTCCAGTATTGCTCAACCTGCGCAGGTTCAAAATTCTTCGATAATTGCATAAGGCTGCAAATTTACTGGATTTATGATTTTTGTAAAAAGGAAAAAGAACTTCGAAAACCTATACCTCAAATTAGCGGGTAAGATTCAGCTATGGAAATCGTACCTTTAAAAAACAGAGCCTATATTTTAATCATGCAATTTACAAACACCAGGTTATGAACTTCTTTGGTCCCAATCCTCCACACAATGCAAAAAGCAGGGCAACTGTAAAGCCGGTGCTTACCCGTCAGGATTATGCTGACGCTGCCATCATCCTGAGTAGCGAAGCAGCTATAATTAAGGCCGTAGCGGCAATAGAAAGTAATGGTGAGGGTTTTTTAGCTACAGGTGAGCCAAAGATCCTGTTTGAAAGGCATATCTTTTCGAGAAGGACCGGAGGTATTTATGATTATGCTAACCCTGATATTTCCAATCCCGTTCCAGGCGGCTATGGCGCTGCGGGAACTAATCAGCATAAAAGACTGCAGCAGGCCGTAGCGTTAAACAGAAATGCCGCCCTGATGTCTGCATCCTGGGGTAAATTCCAGATCATGGGATTTAACTATGCGCTGGCCGGCTATAATTCGTTACAGGAGTTTATTACGGCCATGTATAAAAGTGAACGGGAGCATTTAATCGCTTTCACACGTTATATTATCAGCGCGTCATTAGACGATGAGTTAAGGCAAAAACAATGGACAGATTTTGCAAGAAAATATAACGGCCCGGATTACCGGAAAAACCAATATGATTCTAAACTGGAAGCCGCTTATAAAAAATACAGCACTGAAAGAAGCATAAAACCGGCTGCGGCTAAAAAGGCCATCTTAAAAAAAGAAAAAAACTGACGGGAACTTTTCGGCTTTCCTAATACAATTTTTTTTAAGGGTTAATAGAGCACCCTGAACTGGATCGTGTGGCCGATCTTTTTCAGCTCTTTAAGTAATTGTTTGTCGTAATCTTTATTAATATCTGTAATTACATAGCCAACATCTTTATTGGTCATTAAATACTGCGCTATCACATTGATCGTATGATTTGCAAAAACAGTATTTATCTGCGCCATTACACCGGGCAAATTTTTGTGGATATGTATGATGCGATGTGTTTTTGTAACTGCGGGCAGCTGCAAACCGGGAAAATTACGGCTGCTGTGAATAGCGCCTTTATTAATGAAGTTAATGATCCGCTGGGGTATTAAAGATTGATTTTTCAAATTATTTTTTGGGTTATCGAAAACAACGATACCTCTTTCGGTACATAATGGCAATGGCAAACCGGCCTGTGAATCACCAAAATAACCAATGGTCTTCAGCCTGACTGCTCTTTTTATTTTTTTAGGATCGGGAACCGCGTTGGCGGCAACCAGCATGATCCCGGCCTGCTGAACGGTTTTATCATCGGTGGCCTCTTCTTTATAAAGGGTAAACCCTTCCTGTTTAAGCAGCCGGGTGCTTTCTTCCGGCACATTACCTGCAACCAGGCACAGGATGCGGTTCTTAGGATAAGATATGGCGCCCGGCAAATTGTTTACATACAAGAATTCATCAAAGCTGGGTGTTACATGGTCGGCTTTTGCTGTAACGCTTTTTCTTGAAATGTTTTCCGTATAAGCGAAAAATTTTTTTATAAGCCCGCTTTCGCGCAGCTGGAAATCCGAATACCCGTCACCGATGCCATATACATCTCCCTGCAGGTTAAGCTGTTTCATTAATTTTACTTTGCCGCCTTCTTCGCTGAGCGGATTGGCCTGGTCGTAACTCACTATTTTTCCGTTTTTGTCAAACACAAAAGTATTTGCATAAATATTTTCTTTTTTGATACCGAATTTCTTTACAACGGGCGTAATAAATTCTTTAAAGCCACCTGAAACAATAAGCACGTTGTCTGCATGCTTTTTAAAGAATGCTGCGTTTCTTGAAAATGACTTCGATACTTTTTTCTTAAGATGATCTACCAGTTTTTTTAAATGATCTTTGCCCGCCTCCAATAGTTTTACCCGCTGTGCCAGGCTTTCTGAGAAAGATAATTTTCCTTCCATCGCCATGTTGGTATATGCTTCTATCTTTTTATATACAGTTTCCCGGTCAGGATTGTCTTTAAGAGAAATGCGTGCGAGCTCGTCTAATGCTTCTACCTGGGTAAAAGTGCTGTCAAAATCTATAATATAATAATTCTTATGCTTCATAAATAATCTTCTGCGTTATACGGTATGCCGAAAGTTGAAGATTGCAAAAGTAATGATCTAATCTTAACATAATAGAGACAGGATTTTTTTCTTAATACGGAAACTTAGATAGTAATATAAAAATTGACTTACTTTGTGTAAGTATTTGCTTACAGCATTATTCATCTAAAATATCCCGCTATGCTACCAGCAGACGAAATGACAACACTCAGCCAGGTAATGGAGAAGCTCCGTACCAAAGGCATCGATAATGAAATTTTCATGAACGAAAACAAACAGATGGTATCCGAAAGGCTAAACAAAACCTATCAGCCAGAAGACCTTTTGATTTTTAAGACATTCAGGTTTGAAGGGTTTTCTGACCCGGATGACAATGCAGCGCTTTATGTAACTGAAGACAAAGGCGGCAATATGGGTTATATTATAGACACTTATGGAACATACAGCAATCACGATGGTACAGAGTTCGACGATTTTCTTAAAAAAATAAAGGTGGAAGATCGCAAAGACCAGGAGCTTTTTACATAAGGCTGAGAAATTATTTTCTTCAACAAAAAACCACCGCGCCAGTCGCCGGTGGTTTTTGCATATATAATATTCAGGAGTTTGCTTATTTATTATCGGCAGCCAGGCCAGCGCCCAGGTACTCCCTGTTCAAACGGGCAATATTGGTGATCTCAATTTCTTTAGGGCAAACTGCTTCGCAGGCGCCGGTGTTGGTACAGGAGCCAAATCCTTCTTTATCCATTTGAGCAATCATATTCAATGCACGGGATTGCCTTTCCACATCTCCCTGTGGCAATAATGCCAGGTGAGAAACTTTTGCCGATAAAAACAGTAACGCCGAAGCATTTTTACATGCTGCCACACAGGCCCCGCAGCCAATACAAGCGGCAGCGGCAAAAGCCTTATCTGCAATCTCTTTGCCGATCATGTGCGTATTGGCATCAATGGTTACGCCTGTATTAACAGATATGTAACCGCCAGCCTGTATAATTCTGTCAAAAGCGCTGCGATCAACAATCAGATCCTTTACAACAGGGAATGCGTTTGCCCTCCACGGCTCCACCACAATGGTATCGCCGTCTTTAAAAGCGCGCATGTGCAGCTGGCAGGTAGTAGTACCGTGCCAGGGGCCGTGCGGGCGGCCATTAATGTACATGGAACACATACCACATATACCCTCACGGCAATCGTGGTCGAAGGCTATGGGTTCTTTGCCTTCGTGAATGAGCTGCTCGTTCAGCACATCAAACATTTCGAGGAACGACATTTCGGAAGAAATATCTTTTACCTGATAAGTTTCAAAACTACCCCTGCTGTTTCCGTCTTTTTGTTTCCACACTTTTAAAGTGAGGTTCATATTGTAATGTTCCATGCTGCGTTACTTATTTATCTTACCAACTTATAATTTTTAAAAGAGAAAGGTCTCCAGCCAAATTGCTTATGTAAAAAATAATAAAGCCTGTGTTTAATATTTTTAAATCGCTTTTTACTGATATCCCTTTCTACATGCCAGTCCTGCTGTTCCACAATCTCTTTCATCACTGCGGGATGCGTACCTTCAAACAAACAAAGCGTGTCTATTTCGGTGTAGTCAAACGGAATGCCTTCCTTCTTCGATCCCTGCCTGCCTCCGTTATATAAACTGCCAAAATCAGAAACTTTTCGACTCATTATTACAGGATTTCTTACCCAGCCATAATGATAAATATAAGCATCTATCTGCTTCACATTCAGTTTACGGCCATCATTCCATCTAAAACCCTGCGCATCCTTATAAGATCTTATCCCTCTTTTGTTTTTAATAATTCTTATTTCAAAAGGATACCAGCCGCGCCCGTCACCTAAAAACCCGTAGCTTCCGTAAAAATGATAATACCTGAATAATAACCCTTCTATATGATCATCATCTTTATATAACAGCATTTTCCGGTGTATCTCTTCATAATCTTTTTCATGAATCACTTCATCCCCCTGTATATAAAAGAGCCAGTCCGCATCTGCCGGCGCAGCATCAAGCGCCTTATTGGTTTCTGCTGCCAGCACTTTTCCTCCTGTTTTCAATGCCTCATCCCAAACACTATGAATTATTTTAATCTTCTCTTTAGGTAAATTTTCTATTACCTGGTTTGTATTATCCTCGCTATCGCCCAGGTTAATTATAAACTCATCAACCAACGGCAGAACAGATAAAATAGATTGTCTGAAAGGATAGCCGTACTTTACACCATTTCTTACAAATGTAACTCCTGCCACTTTCATAACACGAAGGTATTTTATTACTATTTATAGTTACGTTGTGTAGGCTTGATCACTTCATAATTCAGTGATTCTTTTACTACTTCCCAATTACTTTCGCTGTTATATTTCCATGCTGCAACATACATGAACTGGTCGTCGTTCCTCAGCGCTTCCCCGTCCTCTGTCTGGCTTTCTTCACGAAAGTGACCTCCGCAGCTTTCCCTGCGCTCCAGCGCATCTTTACACATTAACTCTCCTAATTCCAGGAAATCTGCCACGCGGTTGGCTTTATCCAGTTCAGGATTCATCTCATTAATACCTCCCGGTATCCGAACATTTTTCCAGAACTCCTTCTTTAACTCCTGTATTTCTGTAATCGCTTCTCTTAATCCCTGTTCATTACGTGCCATACCGCATTTTTCCCACATGATCTTTCCAAGGCGCTTATGAAAACTTTCTACCGATTGCGTTCCCTGGATATTCATCAACTGGGCAATACGTTCCTGAACCGCTGCCTCTGCTTCCACAAAAGCAGGATCGGTTGTAGGAATGGGTTTTACGGCAATCTCATCGGCAAGGTAATTCCCGATCGTATAGGGTATTACAAAATATCCGTCGGCAAGGCCCTGCATTAAAGCCGACGCACCCAGGCGGTTGGCCCCATGGTCGCTGAAATTACATTCGCCCAAAGCATACAGGCCCTTTACAGAGGTCATCAGTTCATAATCTACCCACAGGCCACCCATTGTATAGTGTACAGCGGGATAAATACGCATCGGGACTTCGTAGGGGTTTTCGCCGGTTATCTTTTCGTACATATCAAACAGGTTGCCGTACTCTTCTTTTACCACTTCTTTACCCAGGCGCACGAGTGTTTCTTCATCCGGATCCTGTATACCCTGCTTGCTGGCCTCTGCCCGTCCGTATTTATTGATGAGATTGTGTCTGAAATCGAGGTATACTGCCTGTTTGGTGGTTCCTACGCCATAACCGGCATCGCAGCGTTCTTTGGCTGCACGGCTGGCCACATCGCGCGGTACCAGGTTACCAAAAGCAGGATATCTTCTTTCCAGGTAGTAATCTCTTTCTTCCTCTGGTATCTCGTTTGCCTTACGCGTATCGTTTTGTTTTTTAGGCACCCATATACGCCCGTCATTTCTTAAAGATTCCGACATCAACGTAAGCTTACTCTGATGGTCGCCGGAAACGGGAATACAGGTGGGGTGAATTTGGGTAAAGCAGGGATTGGCAAAATAAGCGCCCTTTTTATGCGCTTTCCAGGCGGCTGTTACATTGCTGCCCATTGCGTTTGTAGAAAGATAAAATACATTACCATATCCTCCCGAGCACAATATCACGGCATGGCCGAAATATCTTTCCAGCTTACCGCTGGTCAGGTTACGGGCAATGATTCCCCTTGCTTTTCCGTCTATAACTACCACATCAAGCATTTCATGGCGGCTATACATCTGCACATTACCTAAAGCCACCTGTCTTTCCAAAGCCTGGTAAGCACCTATCAATAACTGCTGACCGGTTTGCCCTGCAGCATAAAAGGTTCTTTTAACCTGTGTGCCACCAAAGGAGCGGTTGTTCAGCAACCCCCCGTATTCCCTGGCAAAAGGTACTCCCTGCGCCACGCACTGGTCGATGATATTTACGCTCACTTCCGCCAGGCGGTGCACATTGGCCTCGCGCGCGCGGTAGTCGCCACCTTTTATAGTATCATAAAAAAGACGAAAAACAGAATCGCCATCGTTCTGATAATTTTTTGCCGCGTTGATACCTCCCTGTGCCGCTATTGAATGCGCCCTGCGCGGAGAATCCTGAAAGCAAAAAGCCTTTACCCTGTAACCCAGTTCACCGAGTGAAGCCGCTGCCGAAGCGCCGGCCAGCCCCGTTCCTATAACGATCACTTCCAATTTCCTTTTATTGGCAGGGTTTACCAATTTGCAATGGCCTTTGTAATCATTCCATTTTTCTTCCAGTTTACCCGCAGGTATTTTTGAATCAAGCATAATTCAATTTGAAATTTGAGATTTCTGATTTGAGATATAGGTCTCAAACATTTATATTTCCTTCTGTTTCTTTGTATAAACTGCCAACCGTCAACTCCATTTAAGCCAGCCAGCCAAAATAAAAACTCAGCGGCATTAAAAAAAACGCAAGACAGATAATAACTGAATAGGCTACTCCTGTTGCCCGGATGATGCCGATGTACTTATGATTGGTCAACCCTAATGTTCTGAAAGCGCTTTGAAAACCATGCAGCAGGTGCCAGAACAAAGCGATAACCCCTAACTCATATATAACCACAAAAATGCCGCTGCTAAAAACCTCTTTCATTTTTTCGTAAAGGTTGATCTCTTCTCCCAGCACAAACCCCTGGTGTGCCCGGTTGGGGAACCAGAAATGGGATAGATGCACTACCAAAAAGATAAGAATGATGGAACCCAGGAGGCCCATACTACGGCTATACCATTTGCTGCCGGTATTTCCCATTTTTACGGCGTACCCCACGCTTCTTTTACTGCGGTTCTGAAAAGTAAGCACCAGGCCCTGTACAATATGAATAATAAAGAATACGAACAGCCCGATTTCCAATACACGGGGCACAACTGTATTACCCATAAAGTGAGCGCCCGCATTAAACATTTCGCCTTCGTCATTGGCCCAGATACAAGCATTTAAACCCGCATGTATTATTAAAAAGAGCACAAGAAAAATGCCTGAAAGCGCCATCGTAATCTTTTTTCCAACCGCTGAAGTAAAAAATTGGGACCAGTTCATATTAAGCTTAATCTAAATTGTGAATTGCGCAAAAGTAACACAGAATTATCAATTGGATGACAAAAATATGACAAGTATATGCGGAAACGATTGCATAATAGCTGTGGTTATATTAATCTTTTGGAGAGCTGCCCGTCAATCTTTTTAAAAAGATGATAGGGTTTATAAACACGCCAGTCGGTTAATTCCATCAGCTCGATAAACTGGTTCAGGCGGGCCCGTCTGAAATCGTATTGGGTTTGCTCAGGCATGTTCAGGCATACGATCCAGCCGTTCTCATCCGTCAGCTCTTCATGCAGTTCTTCATAATAATCTTTATCACTGCTGTGAAAATTTAATACATTTTCAGCTATGAGAATGTATTTGTAAATGCCTTCATCCATAAACGCTTCCAGCACATCCCGCTTCAGGGTCATGATATCATTTTCCACAGCATCATTCCATTCGCCTATCATTTCAATAATGGCATATCCTTCTTCATAATCGGCCATAAGCACTTTCAGGTAAAGCGTCCGGCTGCCGAAATAATCCCACTGCGGATGAATATAATAATTGTAAACAGTTTCGGTATACTCAAACTGCGAATGTTCTCTTCCATAAAAAGGAGAACGCTCATCCTCTTCACTCACATAAATATGCTGCCAGTTGTAATAGGGTTCTAATTTGTGCATCTCCCTGGCAAGGTAAAGCGATTTAGAGGAATTGCAATGCGTTTGCAAATAATTTTAACGTACAAAAAAATCGCCCGGAGGCGAAAGCATCGTATATGCGGGGCGAAGACGCCCCGCATAGCAAATGCTGCATAGCATATTGTCTGATCAGCCCAGCAAATAATTTTTTAATGCTTCAAAATCGGGTTGAAGCACAACCGACCTTTTTTCCTGCCGCATCATTTCATTTAATGATTCAGGTATTTCAACTTTAGTTCCTGTTGCCTGCTCTACAGCATCAGGAAACTTAACGGGGTGTGCTGTTTCAAGAATAAACCCCGCCTTTTTATCTCCGAAAGCCGTATTTCGGAGATATTGTTCCAAAGCACGATAAGCAACAGCTCCATGGGGCTCTAAAGTATAGCCATAATCCTTATATACCTCTTTGATCGTTTCAATGGTTTCAGTATCGGTAACAGCAGCTGCCGACAAATTATTTTTAAGCTCAGGAAATTGTTTATGGAACAGCTCAATAATACGCACAAAATTGCTGGGATTACCAACATCCATCGCATTGGATAAAGTGGCAACCGCTTCTTTAGGTATAAGTTCCCGTGTTTGCAGGTAATAAGAAACAATATCGTTTACATTGCAGGCTGCAATGAAGTGGCCTAACGGCAGGCCGGTTACTTTGGCGAGCAATCCTGCGCAAATATTACCGAAGTTGCCGCTGGGCACACAAACCACAGGAAGTAACTGCTTTTGAGTCCATTGTTTATAAGCCAGGAAATAATAGACCTGCTGCGGTAACCAGCGGGCTACATTGATGGAATTGGCAGAAGTTAAAAATTTATTTGCATTTATTTCTGTATCAGCAAAAGCCTGTTTTACCATGCGCTGGCAATCGTCGAAACTGCCTTCTATTTCAAGTGCGGTTATATTTTTTCCCAATGTGGTTAATTGCTTTTCCTGCACCGGGCTTACACGGCCTTTGGGGTACAGGATTACCACGTTTACACCTTCTACTCCATAAAAACCATTAGCTACCGCCCCGCCGGTATCGCCCGATGTGGCCACTAATACGGTTACCTCCCGGTTTTCGTTTTTCAGAAAATAACCCAGGCAGCGGCTCATAAACCGTGCGCCCACATCTTTAAAGGCAAGTGTGGGGCCATGAAATAACTCTAAAGAAAATATCTTTTCATTTATATATTCCAGCGGAATGGGAAAACTGATTGTTTCTTCTACAATAGGGCGCAGGTCTTCATCCGGAATAGAACCGGCCACATAAGGTTTCATTATTTCAAAAGCAATTTCAACATCGGAAAGATTTTCGATATTATCAATCAGCTCTTTTGAAACCTGTGGCAATTTTTCGGGGAAATAAAGACCCTTATCAGGCGCCTGGCCCTGTATAGTTGCTTCTTTAAAAGATACAAGGGGTGATTGATGATTGAGACTATAGTAGTTCATGTAGGATGTATGATTTAGGATATAAGGATATTTATATAACTGATCACTTTTTCAATTTCGCTTTATTTGTCTTATCTGTGGCCGCGAAAATGGCAGTTAGTTCATTAGCTTTCAGAATATTTTTACACCATCCTTGTTAATAGTAGTTACATACACATTGTTCTCGATACTGATTTTATCGTATTCCTGTTTCATAATGCTACCGATTTCTACAGCTATATCCTCCGTTTCGCTCAGCATAAAAATGGAGGGCCCCGATCCGGAGATGCCGCCGCCCAAAGCCCCGGTCGCTTTGCATTTTGTTTTTATTTCGTCAAAGGCAGGGATCAGGATACTGCGTACCGGCTCAATGATCACATCTTCCAGCGACCGCCCGATGAGCGCTTTATCATTATTCATAAAACCTGCTATCAGCCCCGCTATGTTTCCCCATTGCCTGATGGCATCTTTTAAAAAGACCTGTTTGCGCAGTATTTGCCGCGCGTCGGAGGTGCGCACTTCTATCTGCGGATGCACTACCGTTACAAACAGGTCGGGACTGGCCAGCGGTATAATATCCAGCGGATGTATGGAGCGGATCAGCGTAACGCCGCCCAAAATACAGGGAGTAATATTGTCAGCATGTTTTACACCGGTAGCGAGTTTTTCGCCGATCATTGCCAGCTGTATCAGATCATCCTGTGAGAAAATATTCCCCAGCACCTTATTGGCCCCCACGGCTGCGCCTGCCGCGCTTGCGGCACTGGAACCCAGGCCGCTTCCGGGTTTGATGTGCTTTTCAATGGTGACTTTTATTCCTTTATTGGTGCCCGCCTTTTCCAGCGCTGCCAGCAACACTACTCCCGCCACATTCTTTTCGGGTGCTGTTGGTAAATTGAATGCATCTTTATTTTCAATTACAACACCTGGCTCATCTGTCAGCTCAAATTCCATTATATCATAAGGCTCGTTGAGGGCAAGCCCCAGTATATCAAAACCACAAACCAGGTTGGCAACGGTTCCGGGCGATTTAAGCCTCACAACATTTATTGTTTCTTCATTCATAATTATCTTTTATTTATCTGACCATGGTCCATAGCCTTTATTGCGCGGCCCTCACAATATCTGCAAAAACACCGCTGGCCGTTACATCGGAGCCCGCGCCGGCGCCTTTAATTACAAGAGGCTGCTCGCTATAGCGCGCGGTATAGAATAACACAATATTGTCTTTACCATACAGGTGGTACAAATTATGTTCGCTGTTGATATGTTGCAACCCAACAGATGCTTTGCCCTCGTTAAACGTGGCCACAAACTTCAGCTTGCAGTGGCTGGCATTAGCATCATCCAGCAATTTTCTGAAATGCGCTTCGTGCCGGAGCATACATTCATAAAATGCTTCCACATTGCCCTGCATACATGCTTCGGGCAAAAATGTATTGTTCGCAATGTCTTCCATTTGCAGCTCGTAACCCGCTTCGCGCGCCAGGATCAGTATCTTCCGCATCACATCGGTACCGCTCAGGTCCAGCCGCGGATCCGGCTCTGTATACCCTTCCGCCTGTGCCTGCCTTACCACTTCGGAGAATGGCCTGCTACCGTCATAATTGTTAAATACAAAGTTCAGGGTACCGCTCAATACAGCCTCTATTCTTTTCACTTCATCGCCGCTGTGTACCAGGTCGTTTAAAGTGCCGATTACCGGCAAACCAGCGCCTACATTGGTTTCAAACAGGAATTTACAATTATAGCCGTGTGCAAGCGCTTTTAACTTCCTGTAATTTGAAAAATCTGAAGAAGCCGCAATTTTATTACAGGCCACTACCGAAATACTTTTTTGTAATAATTTTTCGTAACTGCCGGCTACTTCAGGATCTGCTGTTATATCCACGAAGATGGAATTGCGAAGATTTTTATCAATTACCGTATTAATAAATGCAGGTAAAGATGCTTTTTCACCTTCCTGCAGTTCCTGCTGCCAATTATTAAGATCGATACCTTTTTCATTAAACAGCATATTGCGGCTATTGCTGACACCCACCACGTTTACTTTAATTTTCAGGTGTTGCTGTATAGACGCTAATTGTTTTTGAATCTGCTGCAGTAACCGGGAACCCACATTGCCTACTCCCACAATAAACAGATGTATCTGCTTATAGGTTGTTTCGAAAAAATCCTCATGCAGTACATTAATGGCTTTCTGAACATCAGCGGTAGCGATTACCGCACTGATATTTTTTTCTGATGAACCCTGTGCGATAGCTCTTACGTTAATGCCATTTCGCCCAAGTGCACTAAACATGCGGCCGCTTACACCGGGATGGCTTTTCATTTGTTCGCCCACCAGGGCAACAATGGACAGCCCTGTTTCTACTTTTAACGGCTCTACTTTTTGTAATAATAGTTCTGCTGCAAATGCCTCATCAACAGCCCGCCGGGCGTCAGCCGCTTTGGCGGCATCAATTGCTACGCAAATCGAATGCTCTGAAGAGCTTTGCGTGATCAGTATCACATTGATCTGTTCTTTGCTCAAAGCTTCAAACAACCGTTTCGAAAATCCCGGGATACCGATCATACCGCTTCCTTCCAGGCTTAAAAGCGCCAGGTTGGCAACGCTGGAAATACCCCTGATAATACTTTCCTGAGTTTCGGCAGACGGCCCGTTATTTACAATTAAAGTACCGGCAGCATCGGGCGCAAAAGTGTTTTTGATCCATACCGGTATATTCTTGTTCATCACCGGCTGAATGGTGGGCGGATAGATGACCTTAGCCCCAAAATGTGAAAGTTCCATCGCTTCTCCGTAAGAAATTTTCCCGATCACTTTTGCATTGGCAGTAAGCCGCGGATCGGCCGTCATCATACCACTTACATCTGTCCATATTTCTAAGGTTTCCGCATGTAATGCCGCTGCAATAATTGCAGCAGTATAATCGGAGCCTCCCCGGCCTATCGTGGTGGTAATACCGGCTTCATTACTGGCTATAAACCCTGGCAGCACAAATAGATTGCCCGCTGTACGGTCAAAAAACTCCACAATATTGTTATTGGTCGTATCAAAAATCACCTGGGCGTGTGTGTAGTTGCTGTTGGTTTGGATCAGTTCGCGTGCATCTTTCCATTGCGCATGGATGCCTTCAAAATTTAATTTTGCTGCAATGATCTGCGAAGACAGCCATTCGCCATAGCTGGCCAGCCTGTCTTTAGTACGTAAGGTTACTTCACACAGTAAAAATACCCCGTTACAAATATCTTCAATTTCATTGACCGCTGTTTTTACGAGGCTTAACAGGTGGCTTTGATGCGCAACGGGTATCAGCCTTTTTACCACATCAAAATACTTTTTTTCAATTTCAGTAATGATGCGCTTATAATCGTCTTTACCTTCGGCAGCATTTGTTGCAGCGTGTAATAACATATCTGTAATGCCGCTCAGGGCCGAAACAACTACAACTGTCCTGTCTTTTTGAACGGCGCTTTTTATTACAGAAAGTACTTTATTAATATTTTCTGCATTTGCTACAGAGGTACCGCCAAATTTTAAAACCTGCATGGTTTAAATGAATATATAATTAATGGATAATTTTAGAAAAACGGCCGGGGCCCAACGTGGTGATATGACAATGTACAACCCTTAACGGGTTGTAATAATAGTAGTGGTAGCTGAAGTAACCACAGTTGAATTGTTATTGATATGTGTAATGATATTACGCATTGAGGGGCACAAGATAAGGCAGGATTTAAAAACGAACAAATAATTTCCGGGATTTATTTTAACCGGTTTAATAAATGCTTCACCTGAACAGATCGCATAAAAATATCAGGCGCTCCTAATTCCCACGATATTCACATCAAATACCAGGGCTTTTTCTAAATCTTTATCTTTGTCACAAATGATTAAGTACACCCAAAATAGTTTAGATAAGCTGGAAGCTATTCCCGAACAGTGCGGCTATATACTGCGCTATGAAAGAGGTAATTTTCAAAGTGGGTATTGTATACTGGATAACAAAAAGGTAGTAGTACTGAACAGGTTCCTGCAAACGGAAGGCCGCATCAACGCTTTGTTGGAAATTATACCCCAGCTGGAGATTAATGCAGCGCAACTGGATGACAACGCTAAAAAGCTTTTCCAGGAAATAAAAGAAAACACAGCATTAAAATCCGAACACAATAATAATTAAATCTTTATTTTTAGTTACTATTTTTCATTTAATCCCTGTTTGACTTTTGCTTTATCCTCCGATACAAATCACTTTTTTGGGCACCGGAACGAGCTCGGGAGTACCTATGATCGCCTGTAACTGCGAAGTATGCGCTTCCGCAAATCCTAAAGATAAAAGGTTGCGTTCAAGTGTATTAATAGAATCTCCTCAAACAACGATCGTCATTGATACGGGGCCTGATTTCAGACAGCAAATGCTGGATGCTCATGTAAAAAAACTGGATGCCGTGCTGCTTACACATTCTCATAAAGATCATATCGGAGGGTTAGATGATGTAAGGGCATTTAATTATTTTCAGCACCGGCCGATGGATGTATATGGTTCTGAAGAAACATTAATAAGAGTTAAAAAGGAATTTGATTACGCTTTTTCGGATATTAAAATTTCCGGAGTGCCTTCCATCCGGTTAAATCCTATTGACAATGTACATCCCTTTACTGTTGGCGACTTGTATATTGAACCCATACCCGTATGGCATATGCGTATGCCGGTGCTGGGTTTCCGCCTCGGCGATTTTACTTACATAACGGATGCCAACCGCATTGAACAACCATCCAAAGAAAAAATAAGGGGAACCAAAATACTTGCGCTCAACGCACTGCGAAAAGAAAAACATATTTCCCATTTCACTTTGCGGGAGGCAACTGATCTGGCCGACGAGCTGGAAATACCGGAAGTATATTTTATCCATCTTTCTCATCAGATTGGCCTGCATGAAGTGGTGAGTAGTGAACTGCCTTTCTCGCGGTTCCTGGCTTATGATGGGCTGAAAATAAAAGCTAACGATTGTTAGTGTTTTAAAAAAAATATTTACCTTTACAGTGATCTCTTGTTGCTTGCTTTTAGGATAGGATTGGTTTTTTACCGCCAGCAAATGGCGGTTTTTTATTGCAAATAATTAATAAAATGAAATTAAAATTTCATTTTATTAAAAAAAAATTTAACTTTATTAAATGAGAATGCCGGTAATTTGTCCCAGTTGTGATAAGATATTAAACGTCAGCCAACTAAAATGCGGCCACTGTGCCACCGAAGTGAACGGTAACTACAAACTGCCGTTCTATTTAAAATTAACGAAAGAAGAGCAGAATTTTATTATAGATTTCTTTCTGGCAAGCGGAAGCATTAAAGAAATGGCGCGGCAGGCGGGGAACAGTTATCCCACTATGCGCAATAAGCTCGATGATATGATTGCAAAAATTAAAGAAATGAAATCATGAAAAACAATCTCAGATCTTATTTACTCAATCCTGTAAAAGTTATTCCGGATAAAATACAAATAATAGCAGGAATTGCAATTCTTATTTTTGCTTTTTGGTCTTATTATTTTTTAGGCATCATACAGGACGGTATTTATCATGTATCCATTCCGGACAATCGCCCTTATCCGTTGCTTTTAATACAGACTACTTTAATTGCTTACCTCATTCCTTCGCTGGCGCTTTTTGGTGCAGGCAGGATCTTTAATGGCCGGACGCGTTTGATTGATTCCTGGAATAGTTTTTTATTCAGCTCCCTGCCTTTGCTGATCGCTAATATTCCCGCGGCGCTGCTGATTTCAAATAATGAAATACAGGAGACACTGAAAAGTCCGGACAGGCTGCATAACTCTTGGTTTTTGATCCGTTCTGCAATTTTAGCATGTGTAGAGATCCCGGCCTTAATTTATAGTATCGTTCTTTTAGTGAATGGATTTAAAACCACCACAAATGCGAAAAAAACAATCCATTACATCTTAATGGCAGCAGCCATCATTCTTTCAGAGGTGGTTTATCGCCTTATGTGCTATCCATATCTATTAAAACACTTTTAAAATGAAATATTTTTTTCTGTTACTCATTAGTTTATCCGGTAAGTATTTAAATGCACAGCCCATTACCGGAACCTGGCAGGGTACATTGGAAGCACAGGGCTTTAAATTACCGGTGCTATTTCACATTAAGCAGGAAGGCGCGTCTTTGATTAGCACAATGGATAGTCCGGCACAGGGCGCTAAAGGTATAAAAACCGATACCACTGTATTTACAAATGAAGAGCTTAAAATTACTATCAATATTATTAAGGCGGGCTATATGGGCAAGCTGACAAGAACAGACAGCATAGCCGGTACTTTCACCCAGTTTGGTAATTCGCTGCCGCTGGGCCTTAAAAAATCGAAAGACAGCATTTATAAAATCAACCGTCCCCAAACGCCTGTTCCTCCTTTCAATTATAACATTGAGGATGTTACCATTAAAAATGATCTACAGGGAAATACTTTGGCAGGAACTTTAACCACTCCTTTTAATAAAAAAGATTTTCCGCTTGTAATAATGATTACGGGCAGCGGTTCGCAGGATCGGGATGAAACTATTTTTGGACATAAACCCTTTTGGGTGATTGCTGATTTTTTTGCAAATCACGGCATCGGGGTGTTAAGAATGGACGACCGCGGCGTGGGAGGTTCAGAAAAGGGAAAAGATAACACCACCTCTGCTGATTTTGCTACCGATATTAACAGCGCTGTTAATTTTCTGGCAAAAAGAGGATATAAGAATATAGGATTGGCGGGACATAGCGAAGGTGGAATGATTGCGCCCATCGCAGCATCACAAAATAAAAATATAAAGTTCGTGGTATTGATGGCGGCTCCTGGCATACCTATTGATGAATTAATGCTGATTCAAAACAGCCTGATTGGCAAAACCAGCGGTCTGAGCAGTGAGCAGGTTGATCAAAATATAGCCCGGACAAAAGACCTGTATCAATTTATAAAAAATTATACCGGTAATGATCTCAAAGATGCTCTAAGAAAAAAAGCAACGCTCTATTTTGAAAAAGACACACAAACCACCGCAGCGCAGCAACAAGCGGTCATAGAGCAGCAGGTTGCTGTTGTATCATCCCCCTGGTTTGTTTATTTTATAAAATTTATACCTGACAGCTACATCCAAAAATTAAATATTCCTGTATTAGCCATCAACGGCTCAAAAGATGTACAGGTAGCCGCTAAAGAAAATCTGGAAGGCATAAAGAAAAGCCTTCAAAAAGCAGGTAATAAAAATTTTGAAGTTGCAGAATTAAAAGGGTTGAACCATTTGTTCCAGGAAGCCGGCACAGGCGCTGTTAGTGAATATGCAACTATTGAGCAAACCATTGCGCCCGATGTGCTGGTATTAATGAAAAACTGGATTTTAAAAAACGCAATTCACTAATATGCATTTCAGCGCTTCATACGATACGTTTACAAAAATTATAACCCCCAGCGTAACTGGGATAATGATGGCGATCGGTATATCCCTGCATACTATAACTCCTGGTGCTGCCAAACAGACCGGTTATTTTACGATTGCAGCATTGCTTGCAACATTTCTTATTAGCCTGGCCTATGCGCCCAAATCGTACTCAGTTGATGAAGGCTGCATCTATATCAACAGGATACTTTTACCTCCTGTAATTATAAAAATTGAAAATATTTTGTCGGCAGCGCCTGTTTCCAGGCAATCACTGAGAGGCAGTATTCGTGTATTTGGCGCTGGTGGATTTTTTGGTTATTTCGGAAAATTTGCAAATAAGTCTTACGGGAAAATGACCTGGTACGCCACCAATCTGCAAAATGCGGTTCTTATAAAAACACAGGATAACAAAAAATATGTGATCACCCCGGATAACAGAGATGTTTTTCTGAATGCAATAAAACATACATGATATTAGGGAATCACCAACAGCCATGAAAGTTTAGTTACCCTACCGGCCTCAAAATGGACCAAAATTTATAAGAGGTGTAACTTACGGTATCTAAGTACCATTTAAAATA
>JASGEW010000010.1:0-24138 GCA_047606125.1 Niabella sp.
CAGGACCCTAAAAATGAACCGCCAATGGCACAAAGTCGTAGAAATGGTTACTGACCAATATCACGATAAAAAAACCGCTTAAAAAATGTTATGCACCCAGTAGATACCAATTTCGATAACGCGCCCATGCTGCATATTCTTAATAAACTGGGCTACATTTATTGCGGGGAGGTTTTCTTCAGAGGAGCCGCCAGGAAAGCATTTGAAAAGGTGCTTGAAAAATAAAATGATTTTCAAACCTTTAAAACGGCAGGATTTATTGAATCTTAAAACATCTGAATTGGTCATTCAAAAATCATCAACTTACAACAAAAATAACCTATTTATGGACAGGCTAAGTGATAGACATATTAAAGTTGGTTTTTAACTCTAAATCCGATTTTATTGAGAAGTTTTTTCGGGATGACTCCGGGCAGTGGATGATGTATGACGGCCAACACGTTTACTGGTTTTACGGGAGAACAGATAGAATGCTGACATCGTATAATGCAACTTCTGGATATACGGGATATCAAAAAGCGAAACTTTCAAATGTAAAGGACGTTGGCCCCGTGCCGGAAGGAAAATATTGGGTATTATTAGCGCCGATCCAAATCGTGTAGCCAACGCAAGTAAAATAACAGGGGAATTGCTTGCCAATCCAATGCCCTATCACAGCAATGCATGAAGATAATTGGCTGAATCTCTTAACCCGCGATTTCTTAAAATCTGTAGCACCTCATATTCATCTAAGTCAGGGTTTCGCCGATTTAAAACCATTTCCCTAAATGCTTTTATAGCTTGTTCAGGATTTAGATCAATAATATCGGTCAAAAAATCATCGGCTGTTTTTGCTGTCAACCCAAAAGATTCAAGATAGGCTGCCGGGAAGTCTTTGATGTTATTTGTTACAATAACATCGGCATTAGTTTTGATGGCCGCAGCGAGTACATGGCAATCTTTAGGATCTGGCAAAGTTAATCCATCAATTAATCCTGAGTAATTTGTTACTAGCGCATCTGGGAACGCCTCGTTTGCTTTGTTCACCCGTTTTAGAGATTCGCTTTTACTTACACCCTTTTCCTTCATAACCCTTAACCACTCATCAAAAATATGATCACTCCATTTAGGAGTGTACAAATCGTAATGAGCAAACCAAATAATAAATCCCTGATTTCAATCGGGTAAATTACATTGGTATCTAACACACATTTGAAACGCACACTATGAATCATACAATCCTGTTTCTTCATCAGTGTTCATAATATCAATAAGATGCTTCTTTTGAGCATCTTTCATTTTTTGCTTATACTTCAAAACATCTTCAAATCTAACTCGCCGATGCTTACCTACCTTTGTAAAAGCCACTTTACCTTCTTCTAATAGTTTTACAAAATGGGGTCGGGAACAGCCCAATATTTCGGCAGCCTTTTGAGTGGTAACCTCTGTAGCTACCGGCACTAAAGAAATGGGGCGTCCCTGACCCATCGCTTTTAAAATATCACCCAAAAGTTTCAGAGCTTTTAGTGGTATCTTAATACGATCCTGAGTTTCTTCAATTTCAATTTCGGGGCTTTTAGATTTTAATTGGTCAATAACAGACGCTAAAGCATCATAAGATTCTATGGCTACTTTCTGCTCATATTTTGATGGCCGGTTTATATTTTCTAATATATTCATGGTTGTTGCAATTATTTACAACAGCAAATATAAACGAAATAAACGAAACGGTAATTATTTTCCTATATGGGTCATAAATTTGTATGGCTAAAAAGTTTTGAATCTATCCTGATTCTTATGGGATACATTTTGACAGCATTACTTTCCGATGCAAAACTTTCCGAAAATCGTCCCCAGAATATCCCTGTCCACTTCCACCTGCCCGGTAATTTCACCCAGGTAGTGCAGCGCCCGGCGAATATCAATAGTTAACAGGTCGCCGCTCAGGTTATTTTGCATACCCTGCTCAATGGCATTTACACTTTCAATAATCTTTTTCAGTGCTTCATGATGGCGGGCATTGGTAATAATAGTACTTTCAGTATTTATTTCAGTACCAATGGCTTTCTCATACATCACATTTTTTAAAGCATCAATATTAGTTCTTTGTTTGGCGGAGATACAGATTTGAGATCTGAGATTCGGGATCTGAGATGCTGCATCTATTTTATTTAAAACAGTAATCGTTTTGCCCTCGTATTGTTTCAGCCATTCAAAATAACTTTCTGTTTCATCGGTGGCGTCTGTTAAATGAATGATGATAGCTGCCTTCTCAGCATTTTGTTTGCTGCGCGCTATACCCAGGTTTTCGATATGATCATTGCTGTGAGCGCGTATGCCCGCCGTATCGATCAGCCTGAACAAAACACCGTTAATGTTCAATGTCTCTTCAATCGTATCGCGCGTGGTGCCGGCAATATCAGAAACAATGGCCCGCTCCTCATTCAGCAAAGCGTTTAATAATGTTGACTTGCCTGCGTTCGGCTTGCCGATGATCGCTACACTGATCCCGTTTTTAATAGCGTTGCCCAGTTTAAACGAATCAAGCAGATTTGAGATTTGGGATTTGAGGTTTGAGATTAATATCTGAAACTTATTTCTGTCTGCAAATTCAACATCTTCATCGCTAAAGTCCAGCTCCAGTTCTATCAGTGCAGCAAAGTTGATCAGTTCATCACGCAGCAATTTTAAATCCCCCGAAAATCCGCCGCGCAACTGGTTTAAGGCGGTTTGTTGCGCTGCCCTGCTGTTGGCTGCAATCAGATCGGCAACCGCTTCGGCCTGCGCCAGGTCCAGCTTGCCGTTCAAAAAAGCACGTTGCGTAAACTCTCCCGGTTTTGCCAGCCTTGCGCCTGCGGCAATACAGGTGTCTATTATTTTTCCCAGAATATAGGGCGAACCGTGTCCGCTTATTTCTACCGTATTTTCACCGGTATAACTTTTAGGTGCTTTATAAATAGTTGCCACTACTTCATCAACCACCTCCCCCCTGCCCCCTCCGAAGGAGGGGGAGGTGATTCGGCCAAAATGAACAGTATGGCTTTCCTGGTTGCTGAGTTTTTTACCAGTAAAAACTTTGTCTGCAATATTAATCGCATCATGGCCGCTTAACCTTATCACACCAATAGCGCCCACACCGGGCGGGGTAGCCAGTGCCACTATCGTATCCTGCAAATCCGAAAGCCTGTTCATCCGGTAAAAATAGAAAATAGTTATTGTCTGGGCAATAAGGGAACATTTCAAATTTATAGCGCCCATATTTTTGGCTACCAATTATATATTTTGTTCTTTTGTTACCTTGTTTTAATTAATTTTTAACGGAAATGATACAGGTAGGTGGTAAGCAACTGTCTTTGAAAGATTTTGAGGAGATACTGCTATACAAAAAAGAAATTGTGATCGATGCAGTTGCTATTGAAAAAGTAAGCGCTTCTTTCAGTTTTCTGCAACAGTTCTCCGATCATAAGCTCATCTATGGGATCAACACCGGCTTTGGCCCGATGGCCCAATACAAGATCAGCGACGATAACATCCTGCAGCTCCAGTATAACCTTATCCGCAGCCACAGCAGTGGCGGCGGAAATGTGCTGAGCCCGTTATTGGGCAGAGCGGTCATGATTGCCCGCCTCAATAATTTTCTGCAGGGGTTTTCGGGGGTAAATGCAGCGCTTGTTGAGCTGCTGGGCGCAATGATCAATACCGACCTGATACCCTGTATTTATGAACATGGCGGGGTAGGTGCAAGCGGCGACCTGGTACAGTTAGCTCATTTGGCTTTAGGAGTTATTGGCGAGGGAGAAGTTTGGTACCGTGGAGAGCTGATGCCGGCTGCGCAGGGCTTTGAACAGGCGGGATTAAAGCCATTTCAGGTGTATATCAGGGAAGGCCTGGCGCTCATTAACGGTACTTCGGCAATGACAGGGGTTGGCTTATTAAATATCAGCCGCGCGCATCAGCTCATCGATTGGTCGGTAATGTTATCGGCGTTGACCAATGAATTGATGGAAGTATACGACGATCATTTTTCTTACGAGCTCAATATTGTAAAACATCATACAGGGCAAAACAGAATTGCCTCCATTTTCAGAAAAATACTGGATGGCAGCCAGCTCATCCGCAGTCGTTCAGAGCATTTGTACAATCCTGAAAATATCCAGCATGATGTGTTTGAAGACAAGGTGCAGGAGTACTATTCTTTACGCTGTGTAACACAAATATTGGGACCTGTTTATGATACAGTTGTAAAGGCGGAGGAAACAGTGGTCAATGAATTGAATTCGGTAAACGATAATCCTGTGGTAGATGTTGCTAATCACAATATTTTCCATGGTGGCAATTTTCATGGCGATTATGTATCCTTTGAAATGGATAAACTGAAAATAGCAATAACAAAACTCACAATGCTGAGTGAACGGCAGCTGAATTACTTATTAAACGCCAAACTCAATCAAAAATTCCCGCCGTTTGTAAACCTGGGTGTACTGGGCTTTAATTTCGGGATGCAGGGTATACAGTTTACAGCTACTTCCACAACGGCCGAAAATCAGACGCTTTCCTTCCCGATGTATGTGCACAGCATTCCTAATAATAACGACAATCAGGATATCGTAAGCATGGGATTTAACGCAGCACAGCTATGCAAGAAAGTGATCGACAATGCTTATGAAGTGCTGGCAATACAGGCCATGACATTGCTGCAGGCGGTGGATTATCTTAATTGCCAGGATCAGATGGCGCCCCGGACAAAGGCGGTTTATGAAGCATTGCGGAATATATTTCCGAAGTTTGTTGAAGATAGACCATTATATAAAAGTTTGGCAAAAGTGCGTGGCTGGCTGGAAGCAAATGCGCCCGAAACGGTATAAAAGTCGGAAAGTCAGAAGACGGGAAGTCCGGAAGAATTAAATATTAGGTATTGAAAATTGTTTATTGAATATTAATCAGCATAAAAGCGGGAAGGACTGAGAAATGAAAGTGAAGCAGCAGACTTCCTTACCTACGCTCTTTCGGACTTTACGGACTTTCGGACTGATTTCAAATCTCAAATCATAAATCAAAAATGAACTGTGCTTTAGTAACAGGTGGCTCCCGTGGAATAGGCAAAGCAATTTGCATAAAGCTTGCTTCCATGGGCTACTATATACTCATTAATTATAAAGGCAACCGGCAAAAAGCTGAAGAAACCCTGGAAGCTGTAAAAGCAGCTGGCAGTAATGGCGAATTGTTACAATTTGATGTAGCCCGTCGCGGGGAGGTTTCAAAAGTTTTAAATGGATGGATAGAAGCCAATCCCGATAAAGTGATCGAAGTGCTGGTAAATAATGCCGGTATTAAAGATGATGTATTACTGATGTGGATGAAAGATGAGCAATGGGATCAGGTGCTGGATACCAGCCTGGGTGGCTTTTTTAATGTAACGCGCATTATAATAAACAGTATGTTGCGGCAGCGTTATGGCCGCATTGTAAATGTAGTGTCGTTAAGTGGTTTAAAGGGCCTTGCCGGGCAAACCAATTACTCGGCAGCCAAAGGAGGCGTTATCGCGGCTACCAAAGCGCTTGCACAGGAGGCCGGCAAACGTAATGTTACCGTAAACGCGGTGGCGCCGGGCTTTATTAAAACTGATATGACGGCCGATATTGATGAAGCACAAATGAAGCAACTGATCCCTGCCCATCGTTTTGGTACGCCGGAGGAAGTGGCCCATGCTGTTGCCTTTTTTGTAACCAAAGAAGCGGGTTATATTACAGGTCAGGTGCTGTCGGTTAATGGCGGGCTATACACATAATTTAAGACATTTTCACTTTATGCAATCTTACCATTTCAGCAATGCGCTGGCCCATGTAAAGCCGCTGCCAAAAGCAGCCAGGCAAACCAGGTCGCCTTCTTTCACCTTACCGGCTTCCCAGGCTTCACAAAGCGCCAGTGGTACCGGTGCTGCTGTGGTGTTGCCATACTGTTGAATATTGTTGAACACCTGGTCATCGCTCAACTTTAATTCATGTTGTACAAATTGGGCGATACGTAAATTCGCCTGGTGCGGAATCAACAATTTCAGATTTTGAGGCTGATAACCGTTTTTAGCAAGCGCTTCATTAATAACTTCAGGCAGTTTTACTACAGCACGTTTAAATACGGCCTGGCCATCCATATAGGGAAAAATATCTTCTTTATCCAACAGTTCCTGTGTGATAAATATATTGCCATAAGGCGCGTCCGGAACCGGCGGTTTCCATTGCGGATGATGCACCCCCGCATGAAAGCCGGGATTAGGCATGCTTAATATTTCAGCATCAGCGCCGTCGCTATGCAGGTGTGTGCTTAATATACCACGGCTTTCGTAAGGGGAAGGCTGTAACACTACTGCTCCGGCCCCATCCCCGAAAATAACAGATACATTGCGGCCCCTTGTACTAAAATCAAGCGCATAGGAATGTATTTCGGCGCCTATTACAAGTACATTTTTATACATACCTGTTTTAATGAACTGATCGCCGACACTTAATGCATATACAAAACCACTGCACTGATTGCGAACATCCAGTGCGCCTACTTCTTTAAGACCCAGCAGGCGCTGCACCAGTACGCCGCATCCGGGGAAAAATAATCAGGGCTCAGGGTTGCAAAAATTACAAAATCTATATCGGCTGCAGCAACACCTGCCCGTTCCATGGCCACCCGCGCCGCATTTGCGCCAATAGTAGCAGTTGTTTCTTCAAAACGGGAGGCATAACGCCGCTCACGAATGCCGGTACGCTCCTGTATCCACTCGCCACTGGTATCCATCACTTTAGTAAGATCACTATTAGTTACTACGTTTTCGGGTATATATTTTCCTATGCCTGCAATGATCGTTTTGTTCATACTAACAACTGTTAATGAAAGCAAGATAATAAATACCTGAAACTTGAAATAGTTGCGGTGTTAAATAATTGCATAAAAATCAGCTGGGGGAACGCATGGCAGTACACCTGCAGTATACCAGCCCTGTCATTGTGGCTAAGATTATTTACAACAATTCTTTTCTTTACATGTTATAGATGTGCAAACTTTTATGAGTATATCAGAAGCCGGGACACAACCCCGTTCCTTTACAAATGTTAAAAAGCTTCCAGGGCAAAATATAAAAATTGCTACCTGGCTGTCGTTTTTATTAATACCCCTTTCGGGTCTGATCACAGATATTTATATTCCTTCCATGCCGCACATGGCACAGGACCTGCATCAAACTGAAAGTGCCGTTCAGCTTACGCTTACTTTGTTCCTGATCAGTTATGGGGCATCACAATTCATTACCGGTAGTTTGATTGACAGTTTCGGAAGGTTCAGGTTAACGCTTTTTTCGTTAGGTGTTTTTATTGTAAGCAACCTGGTAATTGTAGCAACACGGCAAATAGAGGTAATATATGCAATGCGAATTATACAGGGCGTTACAACCGGCTTTATTGTTACGGCAAAGCGGGCCTTCTTTGTGGATGTATATGAAGGGGAAAAAAGGAAACATTATCTGAGTATTATGTCCATTGTCTGGTCTTCGGCCCCGGTGGCGGCACCATTTATAGGCGGCTATCTGGAAAAATATTTTAACTGGCAGGCTAACTTTTATGTGCTGGCAGGTTATGGATTGGTAATGCTGATTCTGGAATGGATCTTTTCCGGCGAAACAGTGCCTGCCTGGCGCGTTTTTAAAACAAAACACATTATAAATGATTATAAAATAATGCTGAACGACAGGTTATTTGTTTGCGGCATTATTATATGCGGATTGTCTTACGGAACAACAATGATCTTCGGATTGTCCGGCTCTTTTATTATGGAACACCGCTTACAATTCTCACCGGTTGTAGCCGGTTATGCAGCTCTGTTAATGGGGCTGGCCTGGATGAGTGGCGGCTTTTTAGGAAAAGCGCTTATCAACAGATCTTTTCTTCCCAAACTGCGTTTGAGCAATATACTGCAGATAGTTTTTATTGCAGTCATGATCATTACCTCAGCCTGGCTTTATAATCTTTATACTTTACTGTTCTTTGCATTTTTGGTACATCTATGCGTGGGATTTATGTTTAATAATTACTTCGCTTTCTGCCTGGGGCGCTTTCCTGAAATGGCTGGTGTGGCAAGTGGTTTTGCGGGTGGTTCAAATTATATCATTACCTCGGTAACCAGCTATGCGGCAGTTGGCCTGTTAAAACCCCGGGATCAATATGAGTTGGGATTGGGATACCTGGCAATGGGTATAATAGCATTTGGAGTGCTTCGCTTTCTGTTAAATAAAAAATTGTTTCTGACCGGGCAGCATCATTAGTTTTATCATACAAGGTTGAATCTGCTTCAGGCAGTACCTTCTCCTCTGGTGCTTAAATTTCCTGATATCGTAATTAAAATTCCTTTTTTCGTAAGCGCGTTTAGTATTACGTTTTTAGTTTTGCCCCAAAAATTAATCAGATATTTATGAAGAAAGCTTTACTCTTGCCCTTACTGGTGTTTTGTACTCATTTTGTATGGGCTCACGCATTATGGATAGAAACCAATCCTGTCGGGCAAAAAAATCAGCAACAGGATATAAAAGTATATTTTGGCGAATATGCAGATAATGATCTGTCCCCGGCGGATAAATGGTTCTCCGATCTTAAGAACTTTACATTAGTAGTAATCGCTCCCGACGGAAAATCTCAAAAGCTTAGCACCACGGCCTCAGGCGACCACTACAAAAGCAGCTTTATCCCCGATCAGGAAGGTGTATATACCGTAACGCTCTATCATCCGGTCAAAGACTTTTATCATGGCATGCAGCTCCGGTACAATAGCAGCGCTACTGTAAAAATAGGCAACGCGGTAACCGGTAATGTGGAAACAGCAAACAAAAACCCTCTTAGTATTTTTGCAAAAGAAGCCACTACCGGTGCAAAGGACAAAACAGTAAATTTAAAAGTACTGATCGACGGAAAAGCAGCTGCGCAGAAAGAAGTAAAAATATTTGCACCGAACGGCTGGTCAAAAACGCTTTATACAAACGAAAACGGGGAAGTGGATTTTGTTCCTCTGTGGTCTGGAAAATACCAGGCAGAAATTTCTCAGACCGATGCCACTCCGGGAGAGCACGAAGGAAAGAAATACGATAAGATATTTAACGCGGCTACCTGTATGTTGTTTATAAAATGATTGACTGAATCGTTGATAACTATATAAAACACCTTGCTGATTTTATAGGTTTTAATGTATATTGCATGTATCTAAAAAAAATAACCATTATGAACGAAGATTTTATACTTGTTTCCGAAGCGAATGAAGTAGAGCGTGCCGTATTCTATAAAAAAACATACCTGCACGTGGCTATTGCTATTTTGTCCTTTATGGTAGTTGAAGGGTTTTTACTGCGCATTGTTCCCCAGGAATTGATTTTACAAATGATTTCCGGCAAATTTATCTGGCTGTTTATAATCGGATTGTTTTGGCTGGGCAGTATTTTGGCCGATAAGCTGGCCTTTTCTGTAAGTAAAAATATGCAGTATGCAGGTCTTGGTTTGTATGTGTTGATAGAAGCTATCATTTTTCTGCCCATACTTTATATTGCTTTGGTGATGAGCAATGGTGCAGCAGTAGTGCAACAGGCGGCAGTAATTACCTTGTTTATGTTTGGAGGTCTTACTGCGATAGTTTTTATGACCAATAAAGATTTTTCTTTCCTCAGGTCCGCCATAGTAATTGGAGGTTTTGTTGCCCTTGGACTGATTGTTGCGGGCGCCATATTTGGATTTAACCTGGGGCTGTGGTTTTCGGTTGCAATGGTAGCCTTGGCGGCCGGCAGTATCCTGTATCAAACCAGTCAGATTAAATACAAATATGCTACAGGACAGTACGTTGGTGCCGCATTGCAGTTGTTTGCTTCTGTGATGTTATTGTTCTGGTATATTTTAAGAATATTAATGTCCAGAAGGAATTAAACAGATTAACAGATACTTTAAAGTGTAATCCCTGCAGCATCAGTCTGCAGGGATTTGTTTTATGACCGGTTTATTAATAATTGCAACAATATAGGATAAGCTGAATAAAAGCTGTACCTTTGCGGCTTTTTAAGGGAAAACTGTTTGATAATTCCTTATCAACCTGTCAACTTTTCAACTTATTAACATAGCGCATGAACTTAAGAAATATAGCAATTATTGCACACGTAGACCACGGTAAAACAACCCTGGTAGATAAGATTTTACATGCTACCAAGGTATTCCGCGACAACCAGGAAACCGGCGAGCTCATTATGGATAGCAACGACCTTGAGCGCGAACGGGGCATTACTATTTTTAGTAAGAACGCTGCGGTTACCTATAAAGATGTAAAAATTAATGTGATCGATACGCCAGGCCACGCCGATTTTGGAGGTGAGGTTGAACGTGTATTGAAAATGGCCGATGGAGTTATTCTTTTAGTAGATGCTTTTGAAGGACCTATGCCACAAACACGCTTTGTATTACAAAAAGCTTTAGCCCTGGGTTTAAAACCTATTGTGGTGATCAACAAAGTGGATAAACCGAACTGTCGCCCCGATGAAGTGCATGATGCAGTTTTCGATCTTTTCTTCCATCTGGACGCAACAGAAGAACAGCTGGATTTTCCCACATATTACGGTTCCGGTAAAAACGGCTGGTTCAATGATTCTTTAACAGAGATCGATAATATCAGTCCTTTGCTGGACGGTATTATCAAGCATGTACCCCCACCCCATATTCACCATGGAACATTGCAGATGCAGATCACATCGCTGGATTATTCATCCTTCCTGGGGCGTATAGCTATTGGTAAAGTAAGCAGGGGCGCCATAAAAGAAAACCAGCAGGTAGCTTTAGTTCAGGCCGATGGCACTATAAAGAAAACCCGTGTGAAAGAATTGTACGTGTTTGAAGGAATGGGTAAAAAGAAAGTAAGCGAAGTGACTGCAGGAGACCTTTGCGCAGTAGTGGGCATTGAAGATTTTAATATTGGTGATACTATTGCTGATATTGAGAATCCTGAGGCTTTACCCATTATTAGTGTGGATGAACCAACCATGAATATGATGTTCGGTATCAATAATTCACCATTTTATGGTAAAGACGGAAAGTTTGTTACCAGCCGGCACCTGCGGGATCGTTTGATTAAAGAGACGGAAAAAAACCTGGCTTTGCGTGTGGAAGAAAGTGAGGGCGGAGAAAGCTTCTTGGTATATGGCCGCGGTATTTTACATTTAGGAGTACTGATAGAAACCATGCGCCGCGAGGGTTACGAGCTAACTGTAGGCCAGCCTCAGGTATTGGTAAAAACCATCGATGGTAAAAAATACGAACCGTATGAAACATTAGTAGTGGATGTTCCTGAAGAGTTTGCAAGTAAAGTGATCGACCTGGTAACCCGCCGTAAAGGGGAAATGCTGGTAATGGAAACAAAAGGAGAAATGCAGCATCTTGAGTTTGATATCCCTTCACGCGGATTGATAGGGTTGCGCACACAAATGCTTACCGCAACAACGGGAGAGGCCGTTATGGCGCATCGGTTTAATGATTATCAACCCTGGAAAGGTGCTATTCCCGGCAGAAATAACGGGGTGCTCATCTCTAAAAACCAGGGCAGAACAACCGGGTATTCTATAGATAAATTACAGGATCGCGGAACCTTTTTTGTTGATCCCGGTGAAGAAGTATATGCAGGACAGGTTTTAGCAGAAAATATAAAACCCGGTGACCTGGTAGTAAATGCTACGGAAGAAAAGAAATTAACGAACCACCGTGCCAGCGGCAGTGACGATGCAACCCGCATTGCTCCAAAAACATTGCTGACGCTGGAAGAGTGCATGGAGTATATTCAACATGATGAGTGTATTGAGGTAACTCCTAATTTCATCCGTATGCGGAAGGTGATCTTAGATGAAATTGAAAGGAACCGGCAGGCCAAAAAGCTGGCAGCAGAAGCTTAGCAGCTGAAAGTTAAATATTTGTGAATTGAAAACCCCGGCTAATCCGGGGTTTTTTGATCGTGAAATATAAAAAATACGTCAATATACTGACTGAATTAATGTAAATTGCGTCAATATACTGACTGAATTAATGTAAATTAAGTCAGTATATTGACTGAATTGGTGTAATTACTTCATTTTTTAATTTCCTTATGGTAGAAAGGACTTTATTTAAGAAAATACTGGGCGATTGCAAAAAGCAAAAAGTGTCGCTATTAGTTGGTGCCAGGCGTGTGGGCAAAACAGAACTTTTGCTGCAGGTGCGAAACCAGTTCAAAAACAAATGCCTTTGGCTAAACGGCGAGGATGAGGATGTTGCCAATCTTTTATCGGAAAGAACAATTGCTAATTACAAAAGGCTACTGGGGGGAAAGAATCTGCTTATAATAGATGAAGCGCAATACATTGCAGATATTGGCCGGAAAGTAAAATTAATGATTGATGAAATAAAACCATTGCATATTATTATCACGGGTTCCAGCAGCTTCGACCTGCAGCAAAATGCGGGCGAACCTTTGGTAGGGCGCAGCATTACAAACATAATGTACCCTATAGCGCAGCTGGAATTATCAGTTACAGAAAACGTGTTACAAACAAAGCAAAACCTCCCGGAGCGGTTGGTTTTTGGCAGCTACCCTGAAGTATTAAACATCACCTCGCTGAGCGAAAAACAGCAATACCTTCAGGAGCTAATAAACACCTATCTTTTAAAGGATATTTTAGCCTTCGAGGATATTCGGAATCCGCAAAAAATAAAGGATTTGTTGGTGCTGCTGGCTTACCAGATTGGCAAAGAAGTGTCGTTTGAGGAATTGGGTAAAAATTTAAGCCTTAGTAAAAATACTGTAGAGCGATATCTGGATCTGTTGAGCAAAGTTTTTGTGATTTATAAACGTGGGGGTTACAGCAGGAATTTAAGAAAGGAAGTTGTGAAAAGCAGCCGTTGGTATTTTGCCGATAATGGCGTACGCAATGCGCTCATCAATAATTTTAACTTACTGCCACTGCGCCAGGATACAGGTATGATTTGGGAAAATTATATTTTAAGCGAAAGAGCAAAATATAACAGTTATACGTTCAGGCAGGCAAACAGTTATTTCTGGCGCACTTATGACCAGCAGGAAATTGATCTGATAGAAGAGGAAAATGATCTGCTTACAGCGTTTGAAACCAAATGGAAAGAGCAGAAAGTAAAAGCGCCGGCTGCTTTTTCAAAGGCGTATCCTCATGCAGCGTTTAACGTTGTTCATCCGGATAATTATCTTTTTGCCATTACATAAAACTGTAATTTTGTCCTATGATAAAAAAAATTGGTGCAATATTTTTGTTCATCTTTTTTAGTTTAGAGAGCTTTGCCCAGTGTTCCATCTGTACCAAAACAGCGCAACAATTAGGTGACGGACCTGCGCAGGGTTTAAACTCCGGAATTATCTATCTTGCTTTTATGCCCCTTCTTATTATCGGGTATATCGGTTTCAGGTGGTGGAAAAACGAAAAAAGAAGCGGAAGATAATATTTCATATTACCTTAAAGTTATTTTTTTCAGTAAATAGCGGCATCCTTTGCCTTACCGATCTGGTCTCCTGTTCTGGGTCTATAAATTTTTATATATCCGTTATTAATTTAATGTAATTTCATCTTGCTTTTATTTTTCATTAATTAATAATATAAAAATGTTAGAACAAATTCTGGACCTTGTTAAACAGTATGGACAACAATCTGTTGTCAACAATCCGCAAATACCTGATGAAAACAATAATGCTGTTTTATCAGATGCTGCAACTTCCGTTGCCAGCGGCTTACAAAGTACCATAAGCGGCGGCGGCCTGCAAAACATTATCTCAATGTTTACCGGAAACCAAAATCAAAATAGTTTGCTGAGCAACCCGGTGGTCGGCAACATTATCAGCCAGTTCACCAATAGTTTACTGCAACGAAATGCTAATCTGGATCCTAATGCAGCAAATGGTATAGCTGCCAGTTTAATTCCGGGTGTCATTGGTGCACTGGTAAATAATATCCGCAGCAATGATCCTGCTCATGACAGCTTTGATTTAAATGATTTAATAAGCACCTTTACCGGTGGAAATGCAACTGCTGATAATACACAAACACATGGCTTTGATTTTCAGGGACTGATCAGTCAATTTACAGGAGGAGGGAGTACTTCCGCCCCGGATCTGAGTAATGTAATTAATACAATTACCCAAAGATCTCAACAGGAACAGCAGCAGCAACAAAGTGGTGGTTTAGCAGATTTGATCCAGGGTTTTTTTAAATAAAAAATCGATTTTGCTTGGTTTGGCATAATTTCTGCTTATAAAATAGGTGAAGTTCTTTAAAGGTATCAGACAAACTGAAAGAAGTCTTTTAAATTACTTTAACAAGTTTTACAAAATAAATATTTCGGTTGTGCGTTTTTAATAGTGTACAACATTTAAGATAGTCAATTTTCTCATAAGCAGTTAGTTTTGGTTGCGACCCCTGTTTCCACAGGGGTCTATTTTTTTCTAAATATTATAAGACTGAAAACCAGTCCTGTAAAGCATCCTAAACCATCTGCCACAACATCCCACAAGTCATAATCCCTATTGGGTATCCAGTACTTTTGAACCAGCTCCATAGCATAACCCAATAAAGTCCCGGCTATTGCAATAAGTGTATACGTGGCCCGTATATTTTTCGAAGGAGTTATTATTCTGTATATTCCCCGGCACCACAACCATACAAATGCGGCAAAAATGCCAAAATGTACCCATTTGTCAAAGTAGGGTATATTAAGAAAATGCGTTTCTTCTGGAAGATCTTTGCCTGGTATAGAAAGTAATATTAAAATAATGGCCGACCAAATAATGGCCGGCCAATAGCTTTTGATTATTTTATTCAAAACAAATATTTTATTTTATCCCACAACCGCTTCATAACCGGCGGCGTCTAATAACCCATCAACATCCGCAGGGTTATCAACTTCCATTTTTATCATCCAGCCTTCTCCGTAAGGATCAGTATTCACGAGTTCAGGTGCATCTGTAAGTGCCGGGTTAAGCTCAGTTACAGTACCGCTTACCGGCAGGTAAAGGTCGGACACTGTTTTAACTGCTTCAACGGTGCCAAACACGTCATTGGCTTTTAGTTGCTTACCTATCGTTTCCACTTCTACAAACACAATATCCCCTAGTTCGCGCTGGGCAAAATCTGTAATGCCGATTGTGGCTATATTACCTTCTAACCTGATCCATTCATGATCTTTAGTGTAACGCAGTGTATCCGGATAACTCATAGCTATTTAATTAATTTTTTTCAGGATACAAATATGGGTAAAAGCAATTGAAATAATTTGAAACTGTGTAAAATTTTTTTTGCTGCTATAATATAATTATAAAGTAACACGGGTTTATCTGTAACATTTTCTTTATAAGTGCGATTTCCTGGTAAGCGGGATCGTTATTGCAAGCCACTTATGTGCTGTTTTGTCACTTTTATCGGCCTTTTCATACTATTTACCGTTAAATGCTTTTAAAGGGCATAATGAGCAGATAGTTTTGTGACACACAAGCAATTTTTATGAGGAATATTTTAATACTTCTGGCCGGACTGATATTTTGTGATGCAGTAAATGCCCAGGTGATTACAGGAAAAATTATGGATGCCGAACAAAAACCTTTGCCTAAAGCATCGGTTTCCCTGCTCAGGGCGTCAGATTCATCGCTTGTTAAAATGAGCGTTGCCGCTGCGCAGGGCGTTTATACGTTTGAACATATTTATAATGACAAGTATTTATTGCTGGCAACCAGCGTGGGATATGGAAGGGCCTATTCCGGCGTATTTGTATTTGATACCACCCAAACAACTGCCCGGGATCTGTTACTTGATAAAGCAAGTACTCAAATGGCCGGGGTAACCGTGACTGCAAAGCGTCCGCCTGTTGAAGTAAAAGCCGGTAAAACAGTAGTGAATGTGGAGGCTTCACCTACTAATGCCGGATTGAATGTATTGGAGATATTACAAAAATCGCCGGGCGTGTCTGTAGACAATGACGATAATATCAGCCTGAAAGGAAAAGGCGGGGTTTTGATACTGATAGATGGCAAGCAAACTTATTTGAGCGGACAAAACCTGGCAACTTTTTTAAAAAGCCTGCAGGCCAGCAGTCTTGATCAGATTGAGATCATGACCAATCCCCCCGCAAAATATGATGCAGCAGGCGCTGCCGGTGTAATCAACATCAAAACCAAAAAGGGAACGATAAAAGGCATAAACGGGAACGTGAATTTTAATTATGCGCAGGGATTGTATCCCAAATACAATGGTGGCGCTAATTTTAATTATCGAAATAAAAAAATAAACCTGTTTGGCAGCTACAATGGCGGTACGTGGGAGGGCTGGGGCATTATGAACATTAATAGAAACTTTTATAACGAAGGTGTTTTCAACGGCTCGTCAAAACAAACTACGCAACGCCATAATAAAAACTACTGGCACAATGGTAAAATTGGTATGGATTATTTTTTTACCGATAAAGATGTGGCCGGTGTGGTGATAAGTGGCAATTTAAACCCATGGAATAACTGGCAGAAAAGCAACTCGAATTTATATGACGCAGATAATAACCTGAGTAATATATTAAGATCGGATGCTTACAATGGCGGGCGGGCAAAAAATATTACTACCAACCTTAATTACAGGCATACGTTCGATTCGGCCGGAAGGGAAGTGTCTTTTGACCTGGATCAGGGTTATTATAATAACCGTGGAAGCAATGCGCTTACAACAAAAGTGTACAACCCTGATAATACACAGTATGGTAAGACTGTAATGCTTAACGGAACAATTCCTTCTATTATCAATATTTACAGTGGTAAAGCAGATTATACGCATCCCTTTAATAAAACTACAAAACTGGAAACAGGCATTAAGACCAGCTTTGTAAACACAGATAATAATGTTTTATATCAAAGAGACACTACTACCGGCTGGTATGTTGATGAGCAGAGAACGAATCATTTTATTTATAGAGAAACCAGCTAAGCGCTGCATACAGCCGCAGAATAAGGCGTCCGGATTATGAGGATCTGAATCCATTTATCTTTTTCCTGGATTCCCTTACTTATGGCCAGGGCAACCCGTATCTACAACCGGAATTTTCTAACAGGCTGGAAGTAAGCCATACATTTAACCATTTTCTCACCTTCACTGTCAGCCATACACGAACAAATAACATTATCACCCAGCTGATAAAACAAAATATAGAAAAGAAAACGGCATTTCAAACAACAGAGAACTTCAGCAAACACCGGCAATGGGGCGCTTCTGTTTCGGTAAATAAACAAATTATAAAGTGGTGGAACCTGAGCCTGTACACAGGAGTATTTAATAACCGGTATAGGGGGTTATACACTGATGGTACCGAAAACATCCCGGTAGAGATTAATATAAATGCGTTAGATGCGAATATGAGCAACAGTTTCAGTTTCGCAAAAACCTGGACAGGGGAGGTTAGCGGCTGGTACGCCAGCAATCCCTCGGATGGGCTGATTATTGGCAGATCTATGGGCGGGATGAATGTGGCTATTTCAAAGCAAATATTAAAGAAAAACGGAACCGTGAAACTCGGGGTGAGAGATATGCTCAGAACACAGAATTTTAGTGGATATTCCCGCTATGCTGATGTGGATCTTGATGTAACGAATAACCGCAGGAAAGACAGCCGCCAGTTCCTGGTATCATTTACTTATAAGTTTGGTAAAAATAATTTGGCGCCGGCACGCAGGCGCACCGGTGGTGCGGGCGATGAACAGAACAGGGTAAAGGGCAGCGGTAATTAAATATTATTTTAACCGCTTAAAAGTTTCTTCCTGCATCTTCTTTACTTTTACATCCAGTTCTTCGCTGCTTAGATCCTGCCGGAGGCTGTCTACTTTTATAGGAAAGCTTAAGGGTGTAAAAGCTTTTGCGTTCACAATGATTATTTTGCTTTTTTGAATGCGCTGCAAAGCTGCTGCCAGCCTGGGTTCTTCCAATTGCTGATAAAACACTTCTTCATAAGCCTGGCACATTAACAGGTTTTGCGGGTCGTACTGTTCAAATATCCTGAATATGATGCCCGATGAAGATTGCAGGTTTTTATCGGTTTTGAATTTGCCTGCATAGTTTTTCATTACCAAACCTGCGATCACGGCTATATCCCTGAATTTTCTTCCGGCCATTTCGGCGGCGTTAATACTTTTAGCAATATCGGATGTCAGGTTGTCGGTAGAAAATAAACCGGCGATATTTGATTTGTTAATGGGTATCGGCTGATCACTTAATAATTCAAATCCATAATCATTCATGGCCATGGAAAAGCTGATGGGCTGAATTTTGCTGATGCGATAGGCGATCAGGGCGCTCATGACTTCGTGTACCAGCCGGCCTTCAAAAGGATACATGAAAAGGTGATAGCCGTCTCTTGTCTGCATCATTTCAATCAAAAATTCATCGTCTCTTGGTATGTGTGAATTAGTTTCCTGATGTTTAAATAAAGGATATAACTTTTTCAGCTCTTCTTCTTTTGCAGACGGATTTAATGCCCCATTAAACTTATGCCGCAAAAAGGCGCTCAGGTTAGCGCTCAATGGCAGCCTGCCTCCCAGCCAGCTGGGCGTTATGGCCCGTTTGGCATTGCTTTTTTTTACCAATACGGTCATGTCTTTTATCATTACAAATTCCAGTACTTTACCTGCAAGGCCAAATTTATCTCCGGGGTTTAACTTCGATACAAAATATTCTTCAACCATACCGATATACCCACCGCTGATGAACTTTACTTTGAGCATCGGATCGCTTACAATGACTCCCAGGTTCATACGATGCATCATGGCAATGCGCCGGTTCTTTACTTTGTAAATACCATCTTCAATAATTACTTTTTGAAATTCGTCGTAAGCGGTCAGCACGGCTCCGCCTTGTGTGATAAAATGTAAAACCCACTGCCACTCACTTTTTTCAAGATAGCGGAAGGCATGGGTTTCTTTTACTTCGCCGAATACGGTATTTTCCTTAAATCCTTCGCCTACAGCCAGTGTTACAAGATATTGTACCAGCACATCAAAGGTTTGCACCATGGGCGTACGGTTTTCTATTATTCCTTTTTGGGCAGCTTCTTTTAATGCTGCAGCCTCTACCAGTTCCAAAGAATGGGTAGGCAGGAAATATATCTTTGAAGTTTCGAAAGGGGAATGACCGCTGCGGCCTGCACGCTGCAGGAAGCGGGCAACGCCTTTGGGCGAACCGATCTGGATAACAGTATCTACCGGTTTAAAATCTACACCCAGGTCCAGGGAAGAAGTGCAAATAACGGCCTTTAGCTGCCCGGTATGTAACCTGTCTTCTATCCAGGTACGCAGCGCTGCATCAATAGAGCCATGATGTATTGCCAGCTGTCCTGCAAGGTCGGGCGCTGCAGCAAGCATTACCTGGTACCAAAGCTCACTTTGGCCGCGGGTATTGGTAAATATAAGCGTAGTGCGGCTTTCATTAATGATCGGCACCAGGCGTTCCGCCATTTTAGTACCCAGATGACCGGCCCAGGGGAGTATCTCTATTTCATCAGGAATAATGGAAATGATCTCCGTTTTCTTTTTTTCAGCAGACCGGATGATGCTTTTAGGAAAGTCGTTATAAGGGATCAGAACCTGCAGGGCCTCCTCGATATTACCAATGGTTGCGCTGATACCCCAAACCCGGACATTGCTTACAATATGTTTTATTCTCGAAATGGCTAATTCAGTTAATACACCCCGCTTGCTGCCCAGCAGTTCGTGCCATTCGTCAACGGCAATACACCGCAGGTATTTAAAATATGCGGAGTTGTTTTTTTGAGCAAATAATAAATGC
Source organism: Niabella sp. (assembly GCA_047606125.1). Lineage (GTDB taxonomy): Bacteria > Bacteroidota > Bacteroidia > Chitinophagales > Chitinophagaceae > Niabella. The sequence goes on from JASGEW010000010.1 coordinate 19,841, forward strand.
AGGCTTTCAGGTGTAATGATCAGCACATCCGGCATTTTTTTCGTCTGCTTTTGCCGCTCGCCAGCTGAAGTATCTCCATTTCTTACACCCACCTCCCAATCCAGACCAATCTGTTCAAGTGCTTCACTCATCGCACGGCCAATATCTTTGGCCAGTGAGCGCAGCGGTGTGATCCAGATCAGTTTTAACCCATCACCGTACTCTTTTGGATGGTTAAGATAATGGATGAGCACCGCAAGAAAAACAGAAAATGTTTTACCAAAACCGGTTGGTGCAATAACCAGTCCTGAATAACCATTATGAAAGTTTTCCCAGCATTCCTGTTGAAAAGCAAAAGGCTTGTTACCCAAAGTGTGTAACCAGTCTTTTATAATTGTATAGCCGGGCGTTGATCGGATCAAGAGTGAAAATTATTTTTGCTGTACCTGGAATGATAAAGTTGATCTTTTTTAGTTGATATTGTCTACTGTTATAAAAACAGGTTTTTCGGACACATCTATACTGACGGTATGCTTATTAATGGAGAGGTTTTGAGTTTCCCCGTTTGTATTACCGGTTTCCATAGTTGTAATTTGTGCATTTTTTGCTTTTGGTGAAATTTGTAATTGAAATTGGGGAACTTTATAATCCCTGCTGGTCTTGGCCCACACAACATAAACACCTTTATGGGAAGCTATATCTTTGAATTTATAAACCAGCAGGTTGGGGTCCCTGGTATCCTGATGGCCGGTATAGCGCATATTTTTAAGAGTGTTTTTTAATGTGTAAACATAGTACCACGATTTTTTAGGAGTAAAATCTCCTTTAGGGGCCATTAACCCGCTGGTCGAAAACCATGTTTTGTTGTTAGGATCAACGTCTCTTGATATGTACATTTGCGCTCTGTCAACACCTGCCGCCGCAAAAGCCAGGTAAGCTCTTACCAGCCATATTCCCTGTATTTCCTGCATGTCCATTTCTCCAATTTCTGGGGGAGCGAGTACCGACTCAGGATTGGTGTCCCAGCCAAATTCTGACACCCATATTTCCGTTTGGGGAAGGTTTTCATTCCTGTATTTTACAACCGGAACAAGCTTTTCTCTGAAACCTGCATCTTCCGGACTTATAGCGGGACCTCCTCCCTGCCAGCTTTTGCCGTCCTTAAAAGCGTAAATGTGAAAGTTGATCACATCGGCGGCAAATTTTTTATCCTTTCTGTTCAATTCAAACCAACTTTTCATTCTTTTAATATAATCGAGGTTGATGCTGGTAAGACCACCCATGACCATTTTTAAAGCAGGATCGGCATTTTTAAGTCCGTATTTTTTCCCGAACTTGTTCATGCTATTGCCATGGCCGTCATAATCGGCACTGGCCATTGCTGCATATTCTTCGGGGCTAAATTGTGCGTCTTTGCCTTTCCAGTCTTTATCCTGCTCGTTCCAGTCTTCAACATACTGAACAAGGTTCATGCCTGATAATCTTTTTTGCCCGGGCGCTAAGGCAAGGCTGCTGTCAGCAGCTTTAACCGCTCCATACCTGGCTGCAAACTGGTACATAAAAAAAGCTTTCTTACAATAAGAAAAAGGATCTGAAGGGTTCATTCCGGGCGCATCAACGGGCTTATTGTCTCCCGGAAAATCATTGCCCCCCTGCAGCCAGCCTGCGGCTCCCTGCAGGCAGGGCGATACCATCACCTGTTCGTTTTTGAGTTGCGTGTAATAATCGTCAAAATTCCAGCCGGGAAAACTGGGTGCGAATTGCATTTGATTATCCGGAAAGCCGGCATAAGCTCCTGATCTGTCTCCTTCATTCCAGTCCCAATTATGATATTCGCGTATAAAACCAACCGCTTTGAGCATCTCTACAGGGTCATCAATAAAAGCATTTGCGCCTATAAAATGATCCATTGTTATAGGATGAAGTGAGTCTGTTACAATGCTTATTAACTGCTCGTAAGGAGTATGCTCATATTTGTTACCTTCACCTTTGCTTTGGCCACAGGATAACAGGAACCGGGATGTCCAAAAGATCAGGAATATATAGATATTATTGCTCATGATTAAAGATAAGCGCTTTGGCTCTTAGTTCAAAAAAGCAGGCAATGAACAGACGGGTCAGGCTATTTCAACCTGTTAACCAATAAACTTTTTTGCATTTCAGCTTTTCCTCTTAACTTTGCACCCCCAATTAGTTCTTTTAGATGTTTCACACGGCGAACATAACGTATACAAAGCTCACAACATTGTTTCTTTGTAATCTTCGCCCCGTTGCGTGAAATGGAGGAATTTGGGAGTTCCGATAGCTATCGGGGCGTTTGAACCAATAAATCGTTAAAAAATGGCAAAAGAAATCTCCGGCTTTGTAAAGCTGCAGTGCAAGGGTGGCCAGGCCAATCCTGCACCTCCAATCGGTCCGGCGCTGGGTTCCAAAGGTATCAATATCATGGAATTCTGTAAGCAGTTCAATGCGCGCACACAGGACAAAATGGGAAAAGTGCTCCCCGTATTAATCACAGTTTATTCCGACAAAAGTTTTGAATTTGTAATTAAAACGCCTCCTGCTGCAGTGCAGTTAATGGAAGCCGCTAAAATTCAAAAAGGTTCTAAAGAAAGCAACCGCTCCAAGGTTGGTAAAGTTTCCTGGGACCAGGTTGAGGCAATTGCAAAAGACAAAATGCCCGACCTGAACTGTTTCACTGTTGAAAGCGCTATGAAAATGGTTGCCGGTACAGCCCGCAGCATGGGTTTAACTGTTGACGGTAAAGCGCCCTGGGAAAATTAATCCATTAAAGAACTTTTAAAAGAATTACAATGGCTATTACAAAGAAAAGAAAAGCTGTAAACTCCAAGGTTGATGCCGACAAAGCGTACTCGCTTAGCGAAGCATCTGCATTGGTTAAAGAAATAAATACCGCTAAATTCGATGCTTCAGTTGATCTGCATGTACGTTTAGGAGTTGATCCTAAAAAGGCAGATCAGGCTATACGCGGCACTGTTACCTTACCACATGGTACCGGTAAAACCAAAAGAGTATTGGTGCTTTGCACACCCGATAAAGAAGCCGCCGCTAATGAAGCAGGCGCTGATTATGTAGGGTTAGACGAGTTTATTCAAAAAATTGAGAGCGGCTGGACGGACGTGGATGTAGTGATTGCTACACCTGCCGTAATGCCTAAAATAGGTAAATTAGGTAAAGTGTTAGGTCCGCGTAACCTGATGCCCAATCCTAAAACCGGCACGGTAACCAACGATGTTGCAGCAGCAGTAAACGAAGTAAAAGGCGGTAAAATCGCTTTTAAGGTAGATAAAGCAGGGATCATCCATGCTTCTATCGGCCGCGTAAGCTTCCCTGCTGAAAAAATTGCTCAGAACGGACAGGAGTTGATCAATGCGCTTATTAAAGCAAAACCTTCTACAGCAAAAGGCACTTATCTGAAAGGTATCAGCATGGCAAGCACTATGAGCCCGGGCATTGCTCTGGACACAAAAGGTTTTGTTCATTAATACAGCACCGCAACAATTTTAAACATTTACCTACCGTAAGGCAGGCAGTCAAATCGAAATAAAATGACTAAAGATCAAAAAAACGAAGTAATTGAAGTATTGAAGGGGAAATTCTCTCAGTACGACAATTTCTATGTAACCGATACAGAATCACTTACTGTAGACCAGGTAAGCAAATTGCGCCGCGCTTGTTTCGACAAAAATGTTGAAATGAAAGTGGCTAAAAATACCCTTATTAAAAAAGCATTGGAATCTATCGATGCTGAGAAATATGCAGGTGTTTACGATTCATTGCATAAAGTAACCGCTTTAATGTTCTCCGAGAATCCTAAAGAACCAGCTGTTATTTTAAGCTCTTTCCGTAACGACGCGAAAGCTGAAAAGCCAGAGTTAAAACTGGCGTTCATCAACGGTGATCTGTATGCCGGCGACGATCAGTTAAAAGCGCTTACAAAAATCAAAACCAAGAACGAACTTATTGGTGAAGTTATTGGTTTATTACTTTCTCCGATTCAGCGCGTTATTGGCGCTTTGCAAAATAAACCGGAGGGAGGTGTTGCTCCTGTAGCCGCTGAAGCAGCGCCTGCGGCTGAAACGCCGGCAGCAGATGCAGCTCCTGCAGCTGAGTAAGCATCAGGTAATGCCGTCATTTCGAATGGAGTGAAGCGGAATGACGAAAGAAAAAATGGATTTAGTTCTTTTCATAAATCAAAACCTCCGCAAAACTCCCCTTTAGGGGATGGGGGGTAATTTTTTTAAACCCGCCGTCGGATCCTTATCAATTAAAATTGGAAATGAAGACGGTAAAAATTA
>JASGEW010000011.1:0-11716 GCA_047606125.1 Niabella sp.
GCAGCAGGCAACATGCATATTGGAAAATAAGGTGTTTCATTTTGAAAGGTTTTTAAATGAGGGGTATTTTAATGGCGTATGACATTTAGTTTCATCGTCGCCCGGAGGCGACAGCATAAGCCTGTGCAGCGTGGACGCCACACATAGCTCCTGAAATGTTATGTACCCTTTTGATCTTTGTTGCCTTTCTTTTTCTTTGCTACCGTGTAAAAGAGGAAATAGCAGGCTGCCGATGCCACAGCAGCGTACACCCAAACTGGTATTGCAAAGAGGATAGTGAGAAGCGTGCACATAAAAACTGGTTTACTTGTTATTGGTTATAATTTTTCAATAACAAAAATGGCGCACTTTTAAAGGCTGTTCAATACCCCGCTTGGGTGAAATTGTAGCCGCTCCCCAGCCCTCTCCAAAAGGGTGAAGCACCCATTCCATAAAATAAAACTAAACCAGCCTTTGCCGTATGGCCTTGGCTACTGCTTCGGCAGCAGAGGCAACATGAAGTTTTTTATAGATGCGCTTTACATGTGTACGCACTGTTTCGTAGCTTACATAGATGGTTGCTGCAATATTGTGGAAACTGTTTCCATCAACCATTAAAGAAAGGACTTCTTTTTCCCGGTTGCTAAGAATATAATTTTCATTATCTGCCGCTATTACAGGTGCGAACTGCTGAAACAGTTTTAATACCCTGTTTGCAATATTGGGGGTCATTGGGGATCCGCCATTTTGTACTTCATAAATGGCTTCCACCATTCTTGCAGGTGGCGTGGATTTGAGGATATAACCCGATGCGCCTGCGCAGATGGCATTAAATATCCTGTCATCATCTTCAAAAACAGTTTGAATAAGGATTTTAATACCTGGCCATTGCGCCGTAATATTTCGCGTAGCCGCTATGCCATCCTGTCCGGGCATTTCTATATCCATCAGCACCACATCGGGGTTACTCCGTTCTATTTTCCGGGTCAGGCCGTTGCCATCTGCATAGCTGCCGCAACAGGTAAGGCCCTGCGTGCCATTACAAATAGCTTCAAAGCCGTCCCTTATCAGCTTGTTATCTTCAAATATGGCTACCCTGATATCCATTTGTTATACAAAGAAAGGAATGCATACCGGCCTGCAATATCCCCCTGCGGGGTGAATTTGAAAGAGGCAATGTTTTCCAGGCATCTGTAAATTTATCTTATTTCTGCTTATTTCATACATATTTTAATAAAGAACCTGTTCTCTAATCCATCAATTTTCCACATCCTGCAACAAGGCAACAATTCGTTCCTCATTTATGTTATTTTTGTTGCGAGGATATTTTCATGGATAAATTTATTGTATCAGCACGTAAATACAGGCCGCAAAACTTTGATACAGTTGTTGGGCAGCAGCACATTACCACTACATTAAAAAATGCCATTAAGCAAAACCAGCTGGCGCATGCTTTTTTATTTTGTGGTCCGCGGGGGGTAGGCAAAACCACCTGCGCCCGTATTTTAGCCAAAACCATTAATTGTGAAAATCCTACGCCCGAGGGCGAAGCCTGTAACGAATGTCCATCCTGCATTTCTTTTAACCAGGGCAATTCGCTGAATATTCATGAGCTGGATGCCGCCAGTAACAACTCGGTGGACGATATACGTACACTGGTTGACCAGGTGCGCTTTGCTCCCCAGGCAGGTAAATACAAAGTGTACATCATAGATGAGGTGCACATGCTGAGCTCTTCGGCTTTTAATGCTTTTTTAAAAACGCTGGAGGAACCGCCATCTTATGCCATTTTTATTTTGGCCACTACGGAAAAGCATAAAATATTACCTACCATTTTAAGCCGCTGCCAGATCTTCGATTTTAAACGGATCACCACCAATGATACTGTTGAACACCTCGAGGAAATATGCCGGAAAGAACAGGTACAGGCCGATAAAGCCTCCCTGCAACTTATAGCGCAGAAGAGTGAAGGCTGTATGCGTGATGCACTGAGCATTATGGACAAAATAGTAAGCTTCAGTAACGGTGAAATAAGCTATGCCGGCACTTTAGAGCATCTTAATATATTAGACGAGGACTATTATTTTAAGCTGATGGATTATATGCAACAACAGGACCTGAGCAGCGCTATGTTGTTGTACGATGATATTAACCGGAAAGGTTTTGAAGGCGACCTGGTTTTAAATGGTATGGCGGCTTTTATACGTAACCTGCTTGTAAGCAAGGATGAAAAGGTGGTGGCCCTGCTTGACACAGTGGAGCGTTTCAGGGAAAAGTACATCAGCACCGCAAAACAAATACCTGCTGCTTTTTTAATCAGCGCGCTGAATATCCTTAACGAATCAGAAATCAATTACCGTTCGGCCCGTAATAAAAGATTGCATGTAGAACTGACGCTCATTAAGCTTTGCTACCTGCAGCAGGCGATGCAGCTTTCATTAGATGAGAACAGCATTGGTAAAAAAAAACTGGTTGAATCAACGGGAGCATTGGCTTTCAGACAAATTCAACCGGTAGCGTTGAAACCTGCTCCCTCCCGATCCGGGCCGCAACCTGCAGTAACAGAAGCGAAACTCACCATTGTGGAAGAACCGGAGATACCGATATTACCCTCTTCACCGGTTACCGCATCTCCTGAACAAGCGCCGGCGACTGCCCCAACCATCCAACCGGCAAAAAAAATCAGCAACCTGGAGAAACTCCGGAAACAGTTTAAAGCAACAGTTGATACAAAAGAAGATACCCCTCTTGAAGAAACATCCCTATTAACAGCCTGGAAGAAGTTTACGCAACACCTGAAGGATAACAAAAACCCGGCAGCGCAAAGTTTTGACCTGGCAACGATACAAATAGTGGATGCAAATTCGTTTTATGTATACACTTCCAATCCGCTGGAGAACCGGTTTATCGAAATAACAAAAAATGAAGCGGCGGCTTTCCTGAAAGAAGCGCTAAGTAATGCGCAGTTACAAATATTCAATGTCATTAATCCTAATGCCCAGGTGCAGGAAGCCGATATTCAAAGACCGCTGTCGGCAGTGGAACAATACCAGAAAATGATCACTAAATATCCGCTGATTAAGGAGCTGAAAGAGAAACTGAAACTGGAGCTGAACAGATAAGAGATATATTATAGTTGACAGAGGACAGAGGACTATTGACAGAGGACAGACAATAACGATGCTCAATAAGCCAATGAATGATGAATCATTACCCGGCAAATCCGGCCCCGATATTTATCCGCAACACTCCGCATAAATACCCTGTTAACTTTTGAACTTTTCAACCTTTTACCTTTTTAAGCCTTTCCGCTTTTTAACTTTTCTCAACTTTACATATAATTCACTAATTTCGGGCGAAATATTTTATATACATGGCTGAGAAAATTTTAATGCCCCGTTTGAGCGATACAATGACTGAAGGCGTGATTGCTGCCTGGCATAAAAAAGTGGGAGATCCTGTAAAAAAAGGCGACTTATTAGCTGAAATTGAAACCGATAAAGCCACTATGGAGCTGGAAAGCTATAAAGATGGTACTGTTCTTTATTTAGGTGCCGACAAAGGTGGAAAATTGCAGGTAGACGACCTGATGGTAGTAGTGGGGGAAGCAGGTGAGGATATTTCGGGGCTGATTAACGGAAAATCCGGCGGCAGCGCTGCGCCGAAAGAGGAAAAGAAAACCGAACCGGCTAAACCGGCTCCCAAAGCTGAGGAGCAACCTGCAGCAGCATCAGCCCTTGATGTTTCTAAACTGGACGAAGTAGTGCTGATGCCCCGTTTGAGCGACACTATGACTGAAGGCGTAATTGCCAACTGGGCAAAAAATATAGGTGATACTGTAAAAAAAGGCGACTTATTGGCTGAAATTGAAACCGATAAAGCGACCATGGAGCTGGAAAGCTATAAAAATGGTAAGCTTTTATACCAGGGCGCCAAAGCCGGGGAAAAAATACAGGTAAACGACCTGCTTTGCATTATAGGTGAAGAAGGAAAAGTGAATGTAGACGAAATCGCTGCGGCTGTAAAAGGCGGCGGCGCTGTAACCACAGCACAGCCCCCTCCCGATAGCCATCGGGACTCTGAAGGGGAGTCCGGCTCCTCTTCTGCAACAACAGAAAGCAGTACCACGGCAGCAAATACAGTAGCCGCCCCTTCAGGAGATGGAGGTGGCGATGGTCGCATTAAAGCTTCTCCCCTTGCCAAAAAACTGGCAGCAGAAAAGGGCATTGACCTGGGCAGCGTAAAAGGAAGCGGAGATAATGGCCGCATTACAAAAGCTGATATAGATAATTATAAACCAGGCGACGCGGCAGCTAAACCTGCAGCACAAGCAGCATCAGCTCCGGCCCCCGTTGCTGCGGCGCCTGCAGGACAGGTTTCGTTTGAAGACAGGCCGATATCACAAATGCGTAAGGTAATTGCCAAACGCCTGGCTGAAAGTAAATTTACAGCGCCACACTTCTATGTTACCATGAGCATTGATATGGATGCCGCTGTAGCCAGCCGTGCCAAACTGAACGAAACAAGCCCTGTAAAAATATCCTTTAATGATTTAGTGCTGAAAGCCTGTGCTATAGCTTTAAAACAGCACCCCGCTATTAACAGCAGCTGGCTGGGCGATACGATCAGAACCAACCATCATGTAAATATCGGCGTGGCAGTAGCTGTGGATGAAGGGTTACTGGTTCCCGTGGTTCGTTTTGCAGATACCAAATCTCTTTCACAGATCGCTACCGAAGTGAAAGATTTTGCTAAAAAAGCAAAAGACAAAAAGTTACAACCCACTGACTGGGAAGGCAACACCTTCACCATATCCAACCTGGGCATGTTTGGGGTTGATGAGTTTACAGCTATCATTAATCCGCCGGATGCCTGTATATTGGCCATAGGTGGTATATCGCAGGTGCCGGTAGTAAAAAACGGCGCTATTGTTCCCGGTAATGTGATGAAGGTTACATTAAGCTGTGACCACCGAGTGGTGGACGGCGCCAGTGGTGCTGCTTTTCTCCAAACACTAAAGAGCCTGCTGGAAGAACCATTAAGAATGTTGGTATAATTATATAACAAAATACATCTTTTAAAGCCACATTCTTTAGTGATTGTGGCTTTTTTCTTTTTATCTGCGCCAGCATCTGTAATGCAACTAAAATCAGAACAATCACTTTAAAATTTTGAAGAATGCAAATCATCCAAATAGATAAAACACAAGGCACCCTGGTATATGAACTGTTTGATAAATACAGGGTATTTTATAAACAGCCTTCAGCTATTGAAGTAGCGAAAAAATTTATACAGGAAAGATTAAACAATAATGAATCTGTGATTTTTGTTGCACTCACAGCTGGAGGAATACCTACCGGGTTTACACAGTTATACCCAAAGTATTCATCCATGAGGGCAAGTAAGAACTGGGTACTGAACGATTTATATGTAGATAAGCATTACAGGCAACAGGGCATTGGCGGACAACTGATAAAAACAGCAATGGATTTTGCAAAACAAAACGGGGCCAGTTTTGTTGAACTATCAACTGCAGTAGATAATTATACTGCTCAAAGCCTGTATGAGCAAATTGGTTTTATAAAACAGGAAGCAGAAACAGATTTTTACACGTACAGGATTTCAGTTTAAATTGAATGTCTTAAATTTGATAAATGAACACTTCCAGCACCGCCATCCGACACAAATTGTATGATTACATTCGTGTTGCCGACAGTAAACGGCTTCGCGCCATTTACAATTTATTGGAAAGCGAAATTGAACAAACCAATGAATGGTGGAAAGACAAGCAATTTGTAGCAGAATTAGACAACCGTTATCAGGCTTTGGAAATCGGTGTTGATACAGGGTTCACTACGGCTCAACTTATAGAAAGTATAGATAAGTTTCGTATAAAAAAATATGGCAAGTAACCTGCCCTATACGATAATCTATTCTTCAAGAGCGCAAAAAGAACTTGCCTATTCGTGGGAGTGGTATGAAGAACGGCAGCAAGGGCTTGGTGATCGTTTTATTCACGAAATTATTAGTCGCACACAACTATAACACAAGACCCGGAAAGGTATCCTTCCCGGCATAAATCATACAGAGAAACTCCTGTACCCATATTTCCTTTCCTGCTCATTTATCGAATTAACAAAAAGAAGAAACTAATTTATATAGTGTCTGTATTTCACACATCCCTTAATCCCAACAAGAAATACCGATGAACAAAAAAACACTTATACTCGGCGCATCAGAAAATCCATCCAGGTATAGCAATATGGCCTTAAAAAGATTACGTGCTTATGGCCATGATGTAGCGGCCATCGGCTTTAGAAAAGGAAAAGTGGATGATGTGGAAATAGTAAAAGAAAAAACCGATATTAAAGATATTGACACTGTTACCCTCTATATGAACGAGCAAAACCAAAAAGAGTACGAAGACTATATTCTATCCTTAAAGCCCAGGCGTATTATTTTCAATCCGGGCGCAGAAAACGAAGCGCTTGCACAAAAGGCAGATGCGGCGGGCATTCAACCTATAGAAGCCTGTACATTGGTTTTATTATCTACCGGACAGTATTGAGCAATTATGCCTGAAGCCTTAAGCTTTACGCCTTATGCTTTTGGCTTTAGGCGTTTTCGCTAAAATCCACGCCATGCGTGGCCCTGATAATCTTTTTCGTTAGCCAGGGCATATTTTTCATCAACCCAACAAAGAGGTTGGTCTGCCATGCCTTTCCAAAATTGCCCTGCACAAACCGGCCTGTGCTCAAGCGTCTTGCAAAATTTCTTTTCCATTCCTTTTTGTAAAGATCAAGCATTTGCGTAAGAGATATTGTGCCCCCCAGGCAAGTATCGGCCAGTTCTGTAAATATTTTACTGCCGTGCATGGCTATGCTCATGCCATTACCACAAAGTGGCGTGATCATACCACAGGCATCTCCGCAAAGCGGAATATTATTATGCACAACCTCTTTATTGTCAAATGAAACCTGTGAAATAGAGATCGGCTGATCAAATAAGAAATCACTGTTTACAAAAATTTCTTTCAGGTATTTATTCTGATAAAGAATTTGTGATTCCATTGATTTAATACCATTACTCACCTGAAGATTAGCCGCAGTTGTTAAATAACAAAGGCAATACTTATTATCTTCTATCCTGGATATGCCGCAATACCCGTTCCTGAAATTATGAAGCGCAATTGTATCGCCGGGGAAATCAGTGTTTATATGATACTTTATACCGATGTAATTATTTAAACTTCCGGGTTTGTTCAATACAAAATTCCGTTTCCATTTTACATCCATATTGCTGCGTTTTCCAAAAGCGCCCAGGGCAAGACGCACCCTGCAGGATGTATCATTTGTTGCAATCAGGTAGTGCCCCTCTTTATAAAAAAGATCGTTTACTTTACCTCCTTCAAATATGTCCACTCCTATTGTTACTGCCTGCCGGTATAGCAAGTAATCGAGCGTGTACCTGCTGATGCCAAAACCTCCCGGATCCAGCTCTGTTTTTAACACGTTACCGTTCGGAGCGCTGACCAGCAACTTTTTAATAACCGGTAAATGCAGCGCGCCCAGATCAATACCGCAACCAACCAGGTAGTTGCGGCTTTCCATACTAATGTACTCCCCGCAAACACGATGAAAAGGGTATTTATTTTTCTCAAAAAGAACCACGCTGTACCCCTTCATCTTTAGCCGGATAGCAGCAGTAAGACCGGCAAGCCCGCCACCCACAATACCTATATCGTAATCAATGTGCTTCATTTCCTGCCAACGATCAGATACCTGAAAGCCCATTCCCAGCTAATTTTTACGTTATCGATACCTGCCGCATTTACTAACCTGGTCCACTCCTGCTTTCTGAAGCTTTTTAAAACAGATAAGGGGGCATCGTTTTTCACGAGATAAGAATCTGAAAACATCCGGGTAAGCCATTTAATATTGTAATATGCGAATACATGACGATGCAAATCATTTATAAAAAAACCCAACGCCGCATTTTTATGCATCCATGACAAGATACCGGTTACACCTTCATCTGTAAAATGATGGCAAAACAGTGCATTAAAAATAATATCCTGCGGCTCCTTCAGCACCGCATTCCGGTAATCGCTGCAAATAAATCCGATACCAGCTTCTTTGTATCGTTCTTTAGCAAATGCAATGCAATGCGGATTTATATCAATGCCCGTAAGTTTAGCATTTATATTGTGCTGTTTACACCATTTACCGATCACGTAAAGATTGTCCCCTCCGCCGCACCCAATTTCACAAACGCTTACCTGCTTTCGATTGCCTAACAGTTGCCTGAATCCTTTAAGCGTTACAGCGTGGCCGCCCAGCAAGGCATTCACGGTATTCAGTTCCTGCATATTCTGCCTGATATCATCAAAAGGAATATCCGGATCGTCCAGCAGCTCCTTATCGTGGCTTCGTTTAGAAAGATCGGGCATGCGCAATATGAAAGGTTTCAAGAGTTAAACCCGGGCCAAAAGCCATTCCCACAATATCTTTAATTTCCGGATGCTGCCGGGCTTTATTAATAATTTTTTCCAGAACAAATAATACCGTAGGGCTGCTCATATTACCGTAGCCACTCAATACGCTATAACTTTCGGCTAACTGATCTCTGGTAATACCGCAGCCTTTTTGTATGGCTTCCAGGATTTTCCTGCCTCCCGGATGCACACACCAGGCATCCACCTCGTTACGCTGCAGCTTATAATGCTGCAATGCGTTATTAATAATATGATCGCATTGCGCTTCCAGTATACCAGGTACGTTACCGGTCAATGTCATTAAAAATCCATCGGCAGCAATTTTCCATGCCATGTCTTCCAAACCTTCAAAATTAATTTCGCTGTAAAAATCTTTTATCAGCCAGCCGGGTTTTCGGCTATTGCTGCCTTCCACCAGAACGGCAGCGGCGCCATCGCTAAAAATAATAGTGCTGGTAATATTATCGATTGTTTTTTCTTTTTGAAAATGCAAAGTACACAGCTCTACACATACTACCAGCACTTTGGCATCCGGCTCTTTAGCTGTTATATAATGCGCATGCTTTAAACCATGTATAGCGGCATAGCATCCCATAAAATTGACCGAAGTGCGGTAAATATCAGTACGCAATCCCAATGACCTGATAATAGCCAAATCCAATCCAGGAGCCTGCATACCTGTACAGCTAACGGTGATGAGGTGCGTAATTTCAGAAGGCAGCGCTTCAGCGCCGAGACATTTTTTTATAACCTCCCGGGAAAGCTGCAAGGCCGCCTTATCATAGATCTTTAACCGGTGCTCCAGATCGAGTGTTTCATACACACCGTTATTGGTAGTAATAATTTCGTTTGTATGATTATCAATATTAAAATCAGGCACCGCAGCGTATCGTTTTTGTATACCGCTCGATCTATACATGAATTTTAAGATTCGTTTTTCTTCTTCTGTATCTGCATGTATATTTTTGACCGCCTCAAAAATCTGCATCTGCTTCTGCCCGTATTGGGGAACCGCTGTAGCTATGGAAGTAATGTTGCTCATCAATACTTTTAAATTCTTAACATTCTGATTAATAATATTCCTATAAAAGCGATGCTATTGCATACAGATGCTATATAATTCATCTTCATCAGGTTTTTAAAATTCGCCTGCCCCGGCGTCTTTACCACTCTTAAAAACCAGCGGGTAAAATAAATACCCACAGGAAGCATTGCTATTCCATATAATAGCAGCCCTTTCAACTGAAAAGTATTTACAAAGTAAACTGTAAGCAATAACAATGCTATAAACAGAACAATTGCACAAAAAACAAAAGTTCCTTTTACGCCCAGCCTGTAACTTAATGTAATAACGCCATCTTTTTTATCCTGCTCATGCTGGTAGATCTGGGTAAGCGGATAAGTGCCGCCAATTAATAAAGAGGAGATGATCGCCGGGAAAAGGATCATACTTATTGTTAATGAAGCATTATTAGCCACACTTACTATATGGTACACTAATGCGCCCTGGCATATAATTACCGTGAGGTAACCGGCAACAGGGTATTGCTTCAAACGTACGCCCCGGTAGCTATACAACCGCGAGGCAGTAATATAAACAGCAATGCCCATCACTACCTTCAGGTTAATTAAAAAACACAAACCCAGCGCTATTATATCCATAAAAACTGTAACATATAATAACTGCCGTTCTACCGGCAGCGGCTGCGCTATACCGCCGATGCTTCCTTCGTCTTTATCCATATACGAATTATAGCCATTGCTGGAGGGGTATACCAGCAGGTGCAGGATCACAAATATCAGCGCAGCATGGGGCCAATAAATATAGCTGGGTTGGCTTAAGGCAAACCAATACACAGGCATGAGGAATAAAGAAAAACCGAAGCGAAGATGTTGTATGGTAGAGCGGGACAGCACTTTTAACAGATATGAAGTTGAAGCATTATTTTGATTTATCTAATTTTACCCAAAATATTCATTTTTACTTAAATAAATAAGATATGTTTAAAAAATCGGTCATAGCTATTTTGATCTCGCTTATATACATCAGCTCTTATGCCCAGCGTCTTACCCCTTCGGATGCGGATAGTAAAATATCCTTTGTAATTAAAAACATGGGAATCAATGTTGACGGCACCTTAAAAGGACTAAGGGGTAAAATGGTTTTTGATCCTAAGAAACCTGCCGGAAGCGTATTTGATGTTACGGTAGAGGCAAATACCATTGATACCGATAACAAAAAACGCGATGAGCATCTTAAAAAAAAGGATTTCTTTGACGTTGATAAATATCCCACTATCAGTATTAAAACCACCAGCGTACAAGCCAAAGGCAATAGTACTTATTTTGCAAAAGCGATTCTTACCATGCATGGCGTTTCAAAAAATATACAGTTCGATTTTATAGCAAAACCGGTTAGCGGTGGTTATAACTTTACGGCAGAGTTCTCTTTAAACCGAAAAGATTATGGCGTTGGCGGCAACAGCATGACCATGGGCGATAATGTAAGTGTAAAACTGGATGTTACAGGAAAGAAATAAC
The DNA here is from genome assembly GCA_047606125.1 of Niabella sp. Classification (GTDB taxonomy): domain Bacteria; phylum Bacteroidota; class Bacteroidia; order Chitinophagales; family Chitinophagaceae; genus Niabella. The sequence continues at coordinate 11,015 of JASGEW010000011.1, forward strand.
ACGTATTTTGAATTAACTTTACATAAAAGCCGGATATGAATTTTTCAGACCTCGATTTAGAAAAAACCTACACTTATGCCGACTACCTGAAATGGCAGTTCGAGGAACGGCTGGAGCTGATAAAAGGACGTATTTTCAAAATGAGTCGTTTGATGTTCGGCTTCCGCGAAAGGGAAAAGATGATAAAGAAATTATAACGGTGTTGCAACCCGATATATGTGTAATATGCGATCCTTCTAAATTAGACGACAGGGGTTGTATTGGCGCGCCGGATATTGTGGTGGAAATTCTATCCCCTGGCAATAACCGGAAAGAACTGCAAAACAAATATGAAGTGTACGAAGAAAGCGGCATAACGGAATACTGGATCATACATCCCGATGAAAAAACTTTCATGAAATATATACTGGATACCAGCGGCCGCTACCAGCCATCGCGCCTGCTTACCTTTGGAGATGTTGTTACCACACCTGTACTACCCGGCTTTGAAATGCAGCTGGACGATGTATTTAACCTGGATTAAGACTCAGTAGCCTCTGCTATCTCTGCTATGCGAAGCGTCTTCGCTTCGCAACTCTATGCTGTCGCCTGTGGCGACTTTCTCCTATCACTTCTTATGGCAATCATCCCCCTGTTCAGGTTATAAATTTAAAATGGTCGACAGCACATCATCTCTCTTCTTGTCAACTTTCCAACTTGTCA
>JASGEW010000012.1:0-5406 GCA_047606125.1 Niabella sp.
CATTGGGCATCGGTTAAATCTGTCGAATACATATCTTTTTAAGTTTAGTACCTCAAAGAAAATATGTTTCACTATTTAATCCTTGCCCATAATCTTTTTTATTTTATATTTTTAAACAGGCTCTTAAATTCCACCGCATTTTTTGAAAAAAACCTGTCCAAAATGCGAGAGCATGATAAGGTGCATTTATATATGGACAATGATAAGACCGGACAAAATTGCACCCTGAAAGCGCTGGCGTTAGACAATAAAAAATTTATTGATGAAAGCCGGTTATATAAAAATTACGGCGACCTGAACGACTGGCTTGTGCATATCGGCAATCATCAAAAACAGCAGTTGAAGCAAAAGCCCTGACTTTTATCTGGCCGGTCATAGATAGAAAAAAGCAAGCGATATGCTTTACAGACGAAAAACTCTCCGGCCCTGAGTTCGCGGCGCGATGCTTGCGGACGGCAAGATGTACCGTTGTATGACAACGGATCTTGCCGCCCTTCCCTCCGAAGTCGGGGGCGGTTATTTTGAGCTTGTTTTTAGTAATAATGTGAAAATGATCTAAGTGATGAATGAACAAAAAAGTAACCGTACACGTATAGTTCAGGCAAGGCTGACACCAGATGAATACCAGCATATCCATTCCAGATTATCGCGCTCCACCTTTAAAAAGATGAGCGATTTCCTGCGCTATGCCGTGCTGGACAAGCCGATTAAAATGCTGTACCGAAACCAGTCCTTAGATGACTTTATGTCGGAGATGATACTACTAAGAAAAGAGCTCAATGCAATAGGCAATAACTATAACCAGGCGGTTAAAAAACTCCACATTTATTCAGAGGTGCCGGAGGTCAAAATATGGCTGCTGATGAACGAAAATACCCACCAGGTTTTGCTTCAAAAAATTTCAGAGATCAAATCAAAAATCAATCAAATTAATGACCAATGGTTGCAGTAATAAAAGCATCGGGCAGCCTGAGGCGCGCCCTTCATTATAATGAGAATAAACTCAAAGAAAAAAACAAGTTATTTGAGGAGGGTAAATCCAAAGAAAAATACCGGGCAACACTCATCCACGCGCAAGGCTTTGCCAAGGATCTGGACAAGCTGGGTTTTACCGACAAGATCCGCCGCTTTGAAAAGCAAATGGAGCTGAACCCAAAGATCAAAACAAACACCCTTCATATCTCTTTAAACTTTGATCCATCTGAAAGGCTAGACAGAGATAAGCTGATACAAATTGCAGACACCTACATGCAGAAAATAGGCTTTGCCGATCAGCCTTATTTGGTGTATCAACACAACGATGCGGGGCACCCGCATATACACCTGGTCACGACGAACGTAAAGAACGACGGCAGCTATATCAAACTGCACAATATCGGCCGCAATCAATCCGAAAAAGCGCGGCTGGAAATTGAAAAAGAATTTAAGCTGGTTGCAGCCCAGCGGGAGCAATTGAAACGTGTTCTTAGCATCAAGCCTGTTAATGCACAGAAAGTACAGTATGGCCGCTCTGAAACCAAACGCGCCATGACCAATGTTTTAGACGCCGTACTGGAAAAATATAAATACACATCGCTGCCGGAACTAAACGCCGTCCTGAAGCAATATAACATGATGGCCGACAAAGGAAGTAAGGAATCCAGGCTTTACAAAAACAGCGGCCTGGTTTACCGGGCGCTGAATGAACAGGGAGAAAAGGTTGGAGTTCCAATTAAAGCCAGTGATTTTTATAATAAGCCGACACTTCAATTTTTGGAACAGCGATTTAAGAAAAATAAGACTTTAAGGCAGCCGCATAAACTCCGGATAAAAAATGCCATTGAGCTTGCTTTTGCCAAACGACCCGGTTGCTCTTTATCCCAATTAACAACAGCGCTCCAAAAAGAAAGAATACAGCTTGTTGTCCGCAGGAATGACAACGGCGTGGTTTATGGACTGACCTATGTTGATCACCAGACCAAATGCGTTTTTAACGGCAGCGATATTGATAAACAATATAGCGCCGGCCAGCTCCTGCAGCGCCTCGGCCCGGAGCCGATCCAAAAGCCCAACCAACAGGAACTAAAAGAGGTTTTAAAGCAGCCTGCTTCTCAAAGAGAAAGCGCCATTGCAAAGGACCAGGACAAAGAACAGGCAGCTATTACCGCCCTCCAGGAAATACTCGGTCCGGAAAAAGAGGCTGGCCTGAACCCGATGCTAAAAGACGAATTGAAAAAGAAACGAAAGAAAAAATTACATCACTAAAAAATGAATAATTATGGCAATCAATACAGGTGAGAATGAACAGGGGTTAAGAAAGATCATTGACATGACCCGTACTATTGCAATTGTTGTACTGCTCATTCATTGTTATGATAATTGTTATATGGCCTTTAAGATATGGGGATTTACATCCCACATATCAGACCGGATACTGGACAATATCCAGAAAACCGGGTTGCTGTCCGGGTTTTTAAAATCAAAATCGATTGCCCTTGTTTTTCTATTGATTTCCCTCATGGGCATCAAAGGCCGGAAAGATGAAAAAATAAGTTACCAGTCCGCCTTTGGATATTTTATTATCGGGGTAATATTTTACTATTCCAGCTACTTTATTTTACTGTGGCACTCGCTTGGCCCGAAAGTGCTGGCAGTGAGCTATATGTTTATTACCGGGCTGGGCTTTATCCTGGTAATGACAGGAGGATCGCTACTTACCCGGATCATCAAAAAGAAATTGAGCGGGGAAGTATTTAACAAGGCCGGTGAATCTTTCCCACAGGAAGAACGGCTGCTTACTGATCCGTTCTCATTAAATCTGCCGGCCACCTATACTTTTAGGAGCAAAACCCGGCACTCGTATATTAATTTTCTGAACGCACGAAGATCCATTCTCGTGATGGGATCGGCCGGATCGGGCAAGACGTATTTTGTCATTGAGAACCTGCTTCGACAACTGACTGCAGGCGGCCAGGTCCTGTTCGTATTCGATCACAAGTTCCCGGAGCTGACAACCTTCACTTATAACCATTTTTTAAAGCATCGTAAGAAATACCCGCCCAATACAGCGTTCCGGTGCGTCAACTTTACGAATCCCGAACTTTCACATCGTTGTAACCCCATTCATCCGACTACCCTGCGCAACCTGACTGCCGCCATTGAATCGGCAAAATCTTTACTCCTAAGTATAAACCGTAGCTGGTCAAACAAGCAAGGTGAATTTTTCGTGGAATCACCAATTAATTTACTGGCTGCCGTTATTGGTTTTCTGCGTAAATACGAGGATGGTGCTTATTGTACGCTGCCCCATGCAATAGAACTGATCCATACGCCTTATGAAAAGCTGTTTACAGTGCTGCAAACGGAAACAGAGATCAGCACCCTGATCAATCCTTTTATCCAGGCTTTTATTGACGGCGAAATGGAAACCCTTAACAGCCAGATGTCCAGCGTGAAGATACCCCTGGGGCGTATCTCAACCCCGGAGTTCTATTATGTATTATCCGGCGATGATTTTACTTTGGCCATTAATGACCCGAAGCATCCTAAAATATTTTGCCTGGGCAATGATCCTTTGGCAAAAGAAGCGCTGGCCCCCATCATGTCATTGTATATTGACCGCCTGAACAAAATTATTAATCAGCCCGGAAAATACCGATGCGCCCAGGTACTGGATGAGTTCGCCAGCGCCAGGGCCGCCACCGTCATGGAAACAATTTTTACCGGCAGATCAAATGATATAACGACTGTAATTGCCGTGCAGGATTATAGCCAGTTAAAATTGATTTATTCCCGCGAAGAAGCGGAAACGATCTTTAATATTACCGGTAACATTATTAGCGGCCAGGTAAGCGGGGAAACTGCCAAATTATTAAGCGAGCGGTTCTCTAAAACCTTCCAGGACCGGGAAAGTATTTCCATTAACAGCAGCGATACCTCCATCTCCCGCTCAAAGCACTTGGAACAATCCGTACCAGCCAGCACCATTTCCAGTTTGTCATCCGGCGAATTTGTAGGCATCGTTGCCGACAATCCGGATCAGCCGATTGAGCTAAAAGCTTTCCATGCCCGGATCATCAACGACCATAACGCTATAAAAAAGGAAAAGGAAAATTTTATCCCGTTGCCTAAAGTCCGGGACATTGACCGGAACAATATCTATAACAATTATCTCCTGATAAAGCAGGATGCGCAGGATATTATTGACGCGGTAATGGAGCAGGTGTTGAATGATCCGGAACGGGCGGGGATGGTGGTGAGAAAAGGTTGAAAATAAATGTATTAAAAAAATTTGGACTCTACTTATAAAATTGTATAAATTTGTGTATTATACTGTATAATACAATTTTATGAGTGAAGAAAATCTTAGTATCAAAGCAAAAGAAGCGTTGAAGCATCTGAGAAACTTCATCATGCAGCATGGTAGAATGCCGTCTACCAGAGAATTGATGAAAGAAATGAATTATAAGTCACCATTATCGCCAATGCTTTTGCTGAATGAATTAGCAGCGAGTGGCTTTTTGAAAAAGAAAGCAGATGGTGGTTATACGTTGATAAAAGACTTAACTGAAGGTGAAAGCGCCAGGACAGTTGCAGTACCATTGGTAGGCACAGTTACTTGCGGTTCACCAATTTTGGCGCAAGAAAATATCGAGGCAATGATCCCGGTTTCAACCAGGCTGGTTAAACATGGTTCAAAATATTTTTTATTACGTGCCAAAGGGGATTCTATGAATGAAGCAGGGATTAATGACGGTGATCTAATATTAATTAAGCAGCAGCTTACTGCTAATAATGGAGATAAAGTAGTAGCTCTTATTGATGACGAAGCGACCGTTAAAGAATATCAGTATAAAGGGCATTTTGTAACTCTCATGCCAAGATCAAAGAATAAAGATCTCCAACCAATTATCCTAACACATGATTTTCAAATTCAGGGAGTAGTGGTAGCAACAATTCCTAAGTAACAATCTAAATTTTATAATATGGCAAACTATCACGTATCAAAAGACAAAGGAACAGGAAAATGGAACATACAAAAAGAGAGTGGTTCCAAATCCAGCGGTTCAGCAAATACACAAAAGGAAGCGGAGAAAATCGCAAAAGGGTATGCCGCAAATTCAGGCGGCGGAGAAGTAAGGATTCATGGATTGGATGGGAAAATCAGAGACAGCGATACCGTGGCTCCAGGTAACGATCCGAGTAATATAAAAGACAATAAACACTAATAACGATCCCACAGTTATTTGAATTAAAAATCAAAACTAAATCTTATGACTTTACTTAAATGTATTTCAGAGTTGCATATTCCGGTGATAGACGGTCAGTGATTCCGGAGATACCCGGTCAGTTAGTGGGTTATTGCTTTTTGTTTAGCCTGACAATATTACCGTTTTTTTCTTAAGCTTTCTGTTTTTTTAAATTCGA
>JASGEW010000013.1:0-56035 GCA_047606125.1 Niabella sp.
AAGGAGCTACACATATGCTTTGTCTCAGGACCCTAAAAATGAACCGCCAATGGCACAAAGTCGTAGAAATGGTTACTGACCAATATCACGATAAAAAAACCGCTTAAAAAATGTTATGCACCCCCATCCTGTGGTCACCAGTCTGTATTTGAAAAAACGGTTTATGCTTCTTTTGTATTCAGCGCATTCCACAAGGCATCTTTCAATTCTGTAAGACCTTTATGCGCCACTGCGGAAATAAACAAATGCGGAATATTTTCAGGCATTTCTTTACTGATGGCTTCTTTCAGTTCATCATCCAGCATATCGCTTTTGCTAATAGCGATCAGCATTTGCTTGTGTAATAATTCAGGGTTATATTCTTTCAGCTCATTTAATAATATCTCAAATTCTTTTTTATGATCGGGGCTGTCGGCGGGAATTAAAAATAATAAAACAGGGTTCCGTTCAATATGTCTCAGGAATCGATGCCCCAGGCCACGGCCTTCAGCAGCGCCTTCGATGATTCCCGGCAGGTCGGCCATACAAAAGCTTCGGCCATCTCTATATTCAACTATACCCAGATTAGGAGTGATCGTTGTAAACGCATAATCTGCAATTTTTGGTTTTGCCGCGGTAATGACCGAAAGCAAAGTAGATTTACCGGCATTGGGAAAGCCCACCAGGCCTACATCAGCCAGTACTTTCAGTTCAAGCACTTTCCAGCCTTCGATGCCCGGCATACCCGGCTGCGCATATTCGGGGGCCTGGTTGGTAGCTGTTGCAAAATTGCTGTTGCCCAGGCCACCTTTGCCGCCGGGCAGCCAGATCACTTCCTGACCATCTTCCAATATTTCGGCTTCCTTTTCTCCCGTTTCTTCATCCATCGCAATAGTGCCGAGGGGTACTTCCAGCACAATATCTTTGCCATTACGGCCTGTACAGTTATTGTGCCCGCCACTCTCCCCGTTCTCCGCCAGGATATTTTTATAATAACGCAGGTGCAGCAGGGTCCACAGGTTGCGATTTCCCTTTAAGATAATATGCGCACCTCTTCCTCCATCGCCGCCGTCGGGACCTCCTTTTGCAGTAAACTTATCGCGCAAAAAATGCTTGATGCCCGCACCTCCATGCCCGCTTCTGCAAAAAATCCGGATCTGGTCTACAAAATTGCTTTTCTCCAAAATATTGTCGATTGATAAATGGCAAAGATACAGTTAAGGCAGCATGCGTCACTATTTAGTGAGTGCGTTTAAAAGTATATTATGTGATGTGGTCCAATCCTTTGGCAGTGGCCTGTTCCGGTAAAGAGACTTATTTGCTGCCTTTTGCTTTTTTATTCGCTGCATCAATCTTTATATTCTCTTTCAATTGTTTCCAGTAATCTTTTCCGTATGCTACAAAGATCTCGCTTCCTGCCGCGATATCCCTGGTAGCTTTTATAAAAACACGGGTTCCCTCCTCGTGATAGACTGCGTTATTCTTTACACCCCGCAATTTGCTCAGGCCTGCCGCATCATTGGCATACCTGCCAAAAGATTTCAGATTTTTTGAAGCATCGATGACATTATTATCATCAATATGGTAAATATAGCCGTTATCCGCATCGTTTTCTACATCGGCCCAGTTCGTTTTACGGCCCAGGTATTCAACAATAAGACTGCCTTTAGGAACCGCTACTGTTACAAATAGCCCTTTGCCCGCATTGGGCAGCGTAGAGGTTTTTATTTCTAAAAATTTGGCCGGTAAACTCATGTGGTGAAATAATTAATATGCGAATATATAGGGTAATTGATTTGCGCTGTAAAAATCTATTACGTATTTTTAAAATATGCAATTTAAAACCGCCATCATCTCCAAAATTGAACTACATAAGTTCTCTATTCCGCTTAAAGAGCCTTTTGTGATCTCATTGGGCCCTATTTATACTGCTGACAATGTGGTGGTAGTTATTCATACTGCTGAGGGAATCACCGGGTGGGGAGAGTGCAGCCCTTTTATGAGCATTAATGGCGAAAGTGCGGATACAGGATTAGTAGTAGGCAGCTATTTTGAAAAAATGTGGATGGGAAAAGACGCCCTGCAAATTGAAGACCGTATTAACGAACTGGACCGTGTTATTTATAGCAATAACAGCATTAAAAGCGCTTTTGATATGGCTTTATATGATATTGCTGCTCAAAATGCAGGCGTACCTTTATATCAGTACCTGGGCGGAAAAAAGAATAAAAAGATATTTACCGATTATACTGTAAGCGTAGGCCGTCCTGATAAAATGGCTGCCGATGCATTGAAAATAAAAGAAGCCGGGTTCCCCGTAATCAAAGTGAAAATAGGTAAGGGCGGTAAAGAAGATGTAGCGCGTATTAAGGCAATACGGGATGCGGTTGGCCCTGAGATACCGGTGCGTGTGGATGCCAACCAGGGATGGAACTATGAAGAAGCTATTGAAACCTTAAGAGCGCTCGGGCCCTGTAATATCCAGCATTGCGAAGAGCCGTTGCCCCGATGGGCTTTTATGCAACTGCCGGAATTAAAAAAGCAAAGCCCTATACCCATTATGAGCGACGAAACCTGCTGCGATCACAACGACGTTAAGCGGCTTATTGACTTAAATGCCTGCGATCTTATTAATATTAAGCTGGGTAAAAGCGGCGGTATTTTTAAAGCCTTAAAAATGATCCGCCTTGCAGAAGAAGCCAATATGAAGATACAGATAGGCGCTTTTCTCGAATCAAGAATTGCGATGACCGCCTTTGCGCACCTTGCCTTATGCAGCGACAATATTATCCATTATGATTTTGATACGGCGTTAATGTTTAGTGCCGATCCGGTGGAAGGCGGGATTGTGTATAAAGAAAAAGGAGCCATCGAAATACCCGATACGCCGGGAATCGGGGCAAAATTACGGCCGGCTCATGTATAGCAGCGCGCCGGATAGCATATTCGTATCAGCTTTTAGCAATTTGCCTTCTTAATTTTGCTTTGTGGATTATTTTAAAGAATACCGGAAATTTATAAGTAGTTATTATTTTAATGAAGCGATACGCATTACCATTGGTATTGCCTTGCCACCTATTATACTCAATTTTTTCGGTTATCTGGATACCGGCCTTCTTGTTTCTCTTGGCGCCATGGCTGTCAGCGCATCCGATATTCCCGGCCCGGTTCATCAGCGTCGTAACGGGATGATCGCTTCGTTGCTGCTGATATTTTTAACAGTAGTTATTATTGGATGTGTCTCTTACAATGCGGTACTGTTGGGAATGGTGATTGGTTTTTTATGTTTTTCGATGAGCATGATCGGTGTTTATGGAGCACGGGTAAACGCCATTGGTTTTGCGTCGCTGCTGATTATGGTATTAAGCCTGGAGCAAAAAAGGGAAGGATGGGAAATATTGTCAAATGCAGCCATATTGATAAGCGGCGGCGTGTGGTATATGTTTTTAAGCCTTTTGCTGGTGGGGGTACGCCCTTACAGGGTAATACAGCAGGCCCTGGGCGAAAGCCTGCTGGCCATTTCCAGCTATCTTAAAACCCGTTCCCTCTTCTATGATGAAGGTACCGACTATGACGAGGTATATAAAAAGCTGATGCGCGAACAGGAGGAAGTGCAAAACAAACAAATACTGTTGAGGGAAATGCTTTTCAAAAGCCGGAAAATTGTAAAAGAGTCCACTACTACCGGCCGGGCGTTGCTGATCATTTTTGTAGAATCGATAGACCTGTTTGAAAAGGCCACCACCACTTTTTATAACTATGAGTCCATGCACCGCCGCTTTGACGGCACCGGTATTTTACCCCAGTTTAAAAAGATGATATTGAGTATGACCGATGAGCTGGATGAAATTGGCATTGCTGTACAAAACGGAAGAACTGCTGTTCCATCAAAAAAAATGCAACGGCAATTAAAAAGATTGCATACTCATTTTGAAAAATTTATCTCCGAAAACCGCAGCCCTGAGAACCTGGAAGCGCTGATCAACCTTAGAAAAATAATGCAGGCGCTGGATGATATTGCGCTAAGGCTTTATACTTTGGAGCAATACTCCAGTTTTGATAAAGCAAAAGTTAAAGAATATACTTTATCCGATAATTACGATCCTTTTATAACCCATACTGACCTGGATTGGCGTTTGCTGAAAGAAAACCTGAGCCTCAGATCCAATACCTTCAGGCATGCTTTGCGCGTAAGCATCGCAACAGTATTGGGCTTTATTGTTTCGCATCTGCTTCATCTGGGGCATAGTTACTGGGTTTTGCTTACTATACTGGTTATATTAAAGCCTACCTATAGTTTGTCGCGGGAAAGAAATTATCAGCGCTTGTTAGGAACCGTTGTGGGCGCACTGGTGGGGATCGGGCTGGTGTATTTTGTAAAATCTGAAAGGGCGCTGTTTGTGAGTATGCTTCTTTTCATGATCGCGACCTATAGCTTTATGCGCACGCGGTATTTATGGAGCGTGTTATTTATGACACCCTATATCCTGATATTCTTTTACCTGCTGGACAGCAAAAATTTTACGGTTATTATTGAGAACAGGGTTATCGATACCGCTCTCGGGTCGGCCATAGCATTTTTGTCCACTTTTATTTTGGTGCCTTATTGGGAGAAGGATAAGATAAGGGAATATATGATTGAAGCCCTTCAGAAATCACAGGTTTATTTCAATAATGTAGCCAGGCCTTTTTTCGATATTCATTTTAAAACACTTGACTTTAAGTTAAGCCGCCGGGACGCTTTTGTTGCGCTGAGCAATTTGTCAGGAGCTTTTTCAAGAATGCTGAACGAGCCCAAGATGATGCAGGCCAATGTAAAGGATATACACCAGTTTGTGGTAATGGTGTATACGCTTAACTCGCATATTGCTTCCCTGTCTTATTTTGTAGCCGGCCTGTCGGAGAAATACAGGTCGCCGGAGTTTGAAGCAGCAACAGGGCCTGTCAACGATTCTTTGACACGGGCCTTGCAATTGCTTACCCGTGAGATAGCCCCTGCTGATATAAAAGAGAACCCTCCCTTTTCTTTGCAGATCAATGTAAAAGAATTGCTGGAGAAAAGAAAAGGGGAAATTCAGAAGGGGCTGATGAACACTGAAACACAAAAAACACTGGTCGAACTTAAACCTATTGCCGACCAGTTTTTGTTGATCAGCCGGTTAAGCGCCGACATCGATAAAAAAGTCAGGAGCTTTTAATTGCAATTCTTGAAATCAATTATGTTGAGTAACATGCTTCCGGCAGGCTTAACAATCTATGCTGGCTTGCTGTAAAAACATCACGCAATATGCGGTTAATAACAGAACCGGATTTGGTTTGAGAAATGCCGCAATAAGGGTATAGGGCAGCAACTATATTTCTTGCTTCGGCAACCAGCTTCCTTGACATTGCGCTAACCTCCTGCAATGATGCTGCCTTTGCTTTGCCGTCTGCAACCTGCTCCTGCCAGCTTTGGGTAACGATCTTGTAAAACGCTGCTTTTAACCGGCTTATGTTTTCAATAGCCTGTGCGGCTTTTCCCTTTATAATAATCTTTTGTGCTGCTGCAATCTTTACATTATCAAAAATGGTTGTGCACTCATCTAAAAAATGTAAAGTCATGCCCAGTGTATTGACGGCTAAGGTTGCTTCTGCAAACTGTAAAAACGGGTAGCTGTAAATCGGTTCATTTATCGTAGCGTGAGCCGTATCAATGATAAAAGAACGATTGGGTTTTACATGCAGGTTATGCACGCTGAAGCTATGCCCGGCGGTGGCTTTTAATCCCATGGTGTTCCAATCATAATGTATAATAACTTCTTCTTTCTTAAAAAAGAAGGAACGGGTTTCCGGCTCACCTTTTTCATTTACCAATATAATACCATCCTTTTCAATTTTACAATTAACGGTGAAAACAGTGGCATAGGGCGTGCCGGTAGCATAGCTCCAGAAACCATTGATCAGGAATCCGTCGTCCACTACTTTTGCAATCCCCGTTGCCTGTCCGCTCCCTGCAAAGCATACCTTATCGTCTGCAAAAATTTCTCGCGCCATATCGTTTTCCATATAGCCTGCAAACATGCAGGCCCCGCTGCATAAAGTTACGGTCCAGCCCAGGCTTCCGTCAATTTTAGCGAGCGTTTCTTCCAGTTTCAAACCATCGGCCAGGTCTGCCCCGATCCCTCCGAAGGAGACCGGTACAAAAAGCCTGAACCAGTTATTGCTGTAAATAATATCCAATTGCTCTGGTAAAAGCGTTTCACTTTCTTCAGCGGCGGCCGAAAGGCGCCCAAGTGTGTATATTGTATTAAGATCGGGCTGTAAAGACATCTGAGTTCCTGTTCTTTTTGGTAATAATCCGGTTCCATTCCACGTATCCCATTATTGCAATAATAAAGAGAAATAAAGTTAGTAAAGCATATAGCGGAAGCCCTTTATAAATCAGCAGGGGGATCGCAAATATATTGCTGATATTAAGCAATAGCCAGTTTTCAATTTTTCTTTTTGCAAGCAACCACATACCCGCCCAGGCGGTGGCACTTACCCATGCGTCCGCAACCGGAACAGCAGAATCGGTATAATAACGCAAAACAAAATATAATAAAACAAAACCTGCAATAACGATGGTAATAGTGACCAGCCAGTCTTTTTTATCGGCCCTTGTGACAGGAGGCGCCGGGTGATCTTTTCTGTTTATCCACCACCACCATCCGTATAAGCTCATGATAAAATAATACAGGTTTAAACCGCTTTCTGCATATAAACCTGAATGGTAAAATATATAGGTAGATAGCACTACGGAAATAATACCGCATGGATACAGCCATATTTTATTTGCTTTAGCGAACAATACTTCTGCTACTCCGGATATTACTCCCAGCCATTCCAGCAGGGGTGTGGTCTTAAGTTCTGTAAAAAATTTTTGTAACCAGTCATTCCAGCTCATGATAACATTTTTGAATAATACTTTCAAAGGGGTTCTTTTGAAACCAATAAGTTACATGAGATATGATACCGTAGATACAGTTACCTCCGCCGGCATTACCCGGATCAGGTTATTGGGTATGATCTCAGCCTGTATTTCATTCCAATGCTTATTGGAAAAGGCACCCCATGCGCGTTGCAAATATAGTTGTTTATATGACTACCAGGAAACGGGTAACGGGTGATGACATTTGGCGGGGTCTGCTATGGCAATTTTACGCTTGCCTGATGCAACAAGCACGGCAAAATGGTTCCGGTCTTAGTGTAGAATGGCAGGCAAAGAGATTTCCTTTAACTAGTCAACGTTTATCTTTATCCCCTTGGACCTTAAACCCATGCTTTCCGCTGATGCCCAGCAAGGATACCCCTTCTTTATTGTACCCCATCTTCTGCCGTAGTGAATCTGGGATGAAACTTTTTCCATAGTGCTTGGCTATCATGCGTATGCAGATAGGGCTGCAGTCCATGGCATTGAGTTGCTTGTAAAAAGGAAATTGGGGTTTCATGAAGAAAGTAACGAAATGTTTGTTGTTTTCCTGTCTTTTATTTGTCGATGACTTTCTCGTAATGGACCGGGGTTCCGTCGGCTTTCACACCTTCTACAACAACAAGCAGCTTCTTGGCTATATCGTTGTTGTCGAACTGGATATCTATTGTTGGGTTGTCCTTACTAAGGATAATCCCCGGCTGCCAGTATAGTGTCTTTCGGCGGTCAGGGACTTTTTTGTCTTTGGGAGAAAACGATTGCCCGAACGGAATATAAGAGGTATAGCCAATTACAGACTTCCCCCAGTTACGGGCAAGCCGCTCCTTTAAGGTCGGGTCGGTGTATTTCTTGCTGTAAATAAGTAAAATATCCTCTCCAAATTTGGATGTCATAGAACTTGATCTATGACTTATGTATCTTACAAAAGCTATATTTGGTAATTGCAATTCTTTAACCCCATCCCGATTCATCTGAACATCATCCCAATAGACCTCTTTTACCTGTTCCATGTTTTTGTATGCAGGTATTCTTCCCTTTAATATATCCCAAAGCGTGGCCCCACCCATATAAACGGACGGGTCTCCGTCTAGGTTAACGTCATATCCATTTGGGTAAGAGGTCTGCATCTGCTCGGACATGTATATCGACCTAACCGAGTCCGCTTTTGTTCTCCATTTTTTTACGGGAGCAACTGTTACTGTTGGCAATGCACGGTATTGGCCCGTGGTATCCACATAAGCCGCCAGCTGCGGCGGCAGGTTCATTGTTACGGGATTTTCCTTTTCTTGCTTTTCTCCTCTTTTGTTCTTACCCTTCGTCATACTTTTAACGGCCTCCTTTCCCATAAAGGGATACCGTTTAAATGCTGCAGGTGGTAAGCTATCCATTTCAAGGCTAAGCTGTTCCTGACCAGTCGCCAGCGCCACATAGCAGGAGTCGAACAACACGAAGCTACTGTCCCGGAACCGTCCCTGTCCATCCAGCGCCAGTTGCACCGGCGCGTACCGGTTGTTGCTTCTTACTATCAGGTTTACTGCTGCCGGTAGTTTTTTACCCCTTACCCTGCCCGACAGGCAGAAATAGGAAGTGTCCTGGTGATATATGCCCGGTATCTTTTCCCGGCCCGCTTTTCCCCGTGCCGAACAGCGCAGGATGTCGTCTATGGCCCGTTGCGTGGTGATATCCCTTTTCTCAAAAAGACTGTCCGGCACTTCCCTGCCCAACAACAGCCAGCCCCGCAGCGATGCTCCCTGGCCAGGCAGCAAGGCATCGCTCACTGCAACCGACAACAGGGCCGGTACACTATCTGTATACATCAGTTGCCATTCTTTTGCTGCCTGACCCCCACCGCTTTTGTCTGTAACCTGAAATAACGAACCATCCGGTAGCCGGTCACCCGGGATGTACACAGAACGGGAGGCCAATACCTGGTGCCTGCTATCGTTCAGTACCAATAGCAGTTCTCCTTCCGGAAGGTTTTCAACGGGTATATTCACATAACCACTGTCCAGGGATTTAAGGCTGAATACCGACTGATAGGCTACTTCGCCATGCATGATCCCCGATAGCTGCCAGCCGGTGGCCGGCATACCGGGGCTTTTGCGCAACATTACATTTATAAAGGTGGTATACGGGGTTACTTCCAACGCCACCCCCTGTTCCTGCACCGGCGGCAATGGTATATTGTCCATTCCGCTGACCGGTACCTGTATGCTGTATGCTTTTCCTTTTTCGGGAATAAACCGGAAACTGCCATATGCCTGTCCTTTTGTTGCAATGGTGGCCAGCGTATCGCCCGTGGAGGAAATGAGCTGCATTTCCACGGCGGGCATACCGGTCAGGTGGTAGCCTACCCGGTTGGATACACCGGCTGTCAGCGAACCGCCCTCGGGGTAAAGGCTGAGCAAAAAGGGAGGAGGTGCTTCAATCCCTAACAGGGCAATATCCCGGTGAAACACACGGCTGCTGTCTGTTTGGAGCAGTCCTTGTGTATACGCCATCACCTTGATACTGCTACCTTCATAATAGATTGGTACAATCCACTGCCCTGCAGCGGTTCCATTCACGACGGGGTAGGCCTGATGGGCAAGCAATTTGCCGTCAGTTCCGAACCAGTCGACGTAAAAGTTTTTTTCAGTTGTCGCAGGCATCCCTTTCTCCAAGACATAGCCTTGGAAATGAACGGTGTCCTTTTCCCCGTAGAGAGTGTTATTTAAACTTAAATACAGATGTTGAATAAGAACTTTATTTTCATAATCTACTTGAGTACCCAAAATATTTTGAGCAGAAGCCTCTCTGGGAAAACATATTATAGTGATGTAAAAGAATAGTGTATATAAATTTAGTTGAATATTTCTGACACTTTGGTTCATTACTTCTATCATTTTAAAGAGAAAGAAACTGTGGTTCAAATGACAAAATTATTTTTAATTTTTGTAGGTAATAATACATTTGCCCTATGTTACACCAATTAACACTGCCATTAAAACGCATATTTTAAGAACAGTGTTAATTCTCCTCTGCAATTACTTTATACCACAGGATCGACAGAACCAAGATTGGAGGTACAGGTCCCTATATAGTACGTTATACCTTCGATTATAAATGAAGAATAGCTACATGCCAGATGCTCACAGCAAAGAGCATCTCCACAATTTTCTCCTTCAACTTTACAAGGATCCGGATTCGCATATCCTCCTTTGATTAATTTAAGCTGCTCCTTGCTCAGAATGCTGTTTTCCTCCAAAGTAAAACCTCTAAATGTTTGCTTTTTCATGATCTTTAGATTTATAGTTAAAAAATAAAATACGTGATTATATCAGATATACTGAATTTGTTTTAAAATTATATTCTCAGGCAATGAATAACCGTCTAAGTATATAGTTGGAGTGGCCTTAATATTATTTATCCTGCACCACTCATCCATTTGCCTGATCTTTTCATCCTGAGAGGAAAGAGTATTGTCCTTCACGGGGTATTTTTTTGCAAAGGCCGCAAAGGCCGCATAGTCCTTTTGTGGGCTGCCGTACCAGTCGTCCAATGCCTGCGAAAGGATGTTGCCATCCATAACCTCGGCAAGTGCCAAAAAATGACGTACAGGTTTGTTTCTATAATCGTCCGGACTTGCCGTAGCAGTAAATATGATCCTAAGGGACACGTTGTCATTCTCCGAAAGTATCTCTTCTAGTACCTTGTGGGTCTTGGCACAAGGTCCGCAATAGGGGTTGCAAACTTTTGCTATTGTATGTTTCGCGGTTTCAGAACCAATCCTAATACCCAAGTTTTCAACGGTTCCCTTTATGGGTGTCTCCAAAGCCAGCATGTTGCCGAGAACGGACGGTGTACGCAAAATCCTTCCTAACTGGTCATTTCCCCGTTTATACTTGACGTAATTCCTGTAAAGTGGCAATGCAATAAGAAGCAGGCTTGTCGGCACAAGGTAAGCCAAGCCCAACCAAAACACCGACCGACCAATCTGGATTACGGTTAAGGCAGGTACTGGCTCCCACCTGGTTAGCCAAGACAGCAGGAACTGACCTACGATTATACCCTGAACTGTTAGGCACAAAGGACACCATTGTCGAACAATCCTCCATTGGTAATAAACGGAAAAGAGCGTATAGGGAAGGGATAGGAGATTGAGCCACGCCAGAATGAAAAATGTGGAAGGATTGTTTACTCCGGAAAAAATGACGAACAGTAGGTTCCCCAAAAAATACGTAAAGCCGATTTCGCCCCATCCGATACCACTTATCTTAGCGGCTTTGGAATCCAGGACAGCTGCACAGTTTATTTTTTTCCCGGCTCCGCACAGCTGCTGTATGCCCGGCAGGTCCTGCCCTATCTCATGCATTACAATGGCATATGTTGCAACGATTCCCAGGAAAGCCAAAACGGTATGGGCTATGTATGGAAAGGCTTCTGTTTCCTTGTCAAAGAGGAATTCCATAGACAGCAGCAATACTGCCAATATGATAACTATAAATGGTAGGTATTGTGATGTTTTCTGGATGCGTTCCTTCCTTTGCTTCTCCGAGTAGCTTTTTTCCGTGTAATGACATTCTGACGCATCTACCAACATGACAGCGGAGCCCTTCCAACGGGCTTTGAATGCCTCCAGCGGCTCTTCTTTCCATTTTAGAGTCTTGGTATCCAGAAAAACGATATTTGAAACTCTGTTTCGGCTCTCCTTTATGTCTTTAACAACTGTAAAATCGGCACCTTTTCCCTTGGTCTGACGCAATGGTACCACAAAAGGTCGCGGATAGGTAGAAATGTCCCCAGTGTTAGCCTTGACGCTGATATTCGATATTCCTATGGAAGTCAAAGTTTCGCTTACTGCATTTAAACTGGGATAATCGGGATGCTGGACAAGCCTGTCGCGAAGGGAAGACCTGCTTATGGGAATGCATAATTCTTCCAAAAGGATTCTCGTACATTCAAATACATTGTCCTCAAAGGAAAAAGAAAGCAGATTCATAAGAGTAGTTTTTTCATATTGTTTTAGGGAAGCCTTTTTGTTTTGAATTATAAAAAGCTACAAATAACATCCATGTTATTTTAATTTTAAATGTTATTTATATGTTAATGTATTTATTGTGTGAATTTTAGTATATTGATCGTTACTCTTTTGTACGAGGGAATGAGACACATACAAATCCCGGTAAACCATATAATGGCGATTTCCTAGGGAAGCAGCTTCTTGATGTTCCGCCCTTCCGAGATTGCGCATTTTTCTCATCCGAAGGAGGTATTTTCATTGATAGCCATGTGTAGAATGGCATGTATATAACACAAACATATACTAACCGATGCTACGTATTTACCGGAAGCGAAGTAGCATCTCTCGTACTGCCGGAGAGTCAACGGTAACCTGGTCCAATCGTACATTCAGGAGGAATTTGAGTAGAGATATACAGACATTTTTATAAGCGATAGTCGAACCGACCTAACCATTTTACTTTAAATCTGTAACATATACATTAGAAGTTGGAAACGTGCGTCACAAGGTAGTTCTACGTTCTTTTCGATTAATTTTTTTCAAATTGCGGAAAAAAATGTGCCGCCGGCCACATTTATTGGCCTGTACCATTATTTCTTCCATGTCACGGGCAATTTTCCGCAAACGACCTCGGACGTCGCATGTTCTGTTTGTACTTGGCAATGATTTTTATCCAGCCTCTAAAAATCGTATTTGGTTATAAGAAAAAAGTTATCATTTATCCATTTGATGTTTTAAAGTCTCCAAAAGAATATCCGTCGTTTTGTGAATGCCATCCGGTTCAAAACCATAAGACACGACAACGGCGAACTGCCGTTGCTGGTGTTTTCACCAGCAACAAAACACCGGCCATATATAAAGATGTTATGTATTCTAGGAACAGAAAAATCAGATCAGCCGCTGGCGCTTCATACCAATAAAAGCAGCCAGCTGAAAAACAATGATCAGTATAATGATCGGTAGCAGTACCATTATAATATCCTTAAACTTACCGCCTTCTAAAAACAAGCCATAGAAAGCTTCAAGGCACCAATGCAGCGGCGAAATCTTCATAATGACCTGCATAGATTGCGGCATGGCAAAAGCCGGTACCAATAAACCGCCAATAGCTGCAAAAAGTACAATCGTTACAGCGCCTATGCCATTACTCTGCTCTTGTGTTTTTGCAAATATGCCGATCATGATCGCAAAGCTGGCCGCGCACCATCCGCATAATAATATTACCAGCAGCAGGCTTGCCATGTCTTTAGGAAGACTTAAGGCCGGAAGACCGATTACCGGGAACAGCCATTTGCCAATCAGAAAAATAATGACCGCCTGTATAAAAGTGATAATGATATAAGTGATCTGCTTGGAAATGATGGCGACTGTCAGCGGAGTAGGCAATGTTTTTAACCGCAGAAAGCTGCCGCTGTTTTTTTCGCGGACAATACCTGCTCCCAGTGAAACCACAATAAAGAACATCGCAAAAACGGTCCATGCAGGTATGTTGTGCTGGGTAGCGTTAATAACGGCCGGGGTATTATCTTTTGATACGGCAAACTGTTCTATCGGGGTTTGATTAGTGAGTATCTGCTGTTCAAGAGCGTCGGGTATAGAAGATTCATTATTAATACTGCTGTACAGCTGCCGGATAATGTATTTGCTTTGTACAATCTGCAGCACACTGCTGAGCGCACCCTCAATTCCCTGCCGGAAAGTATTTTGCAATACAGGATGATAAAATAAAATAACCGGGGCCGTTTTCCCGGGAGCAGCAAGTGCAGCAGCGCTATCAGTAACTGAAATGGCTTGCAGCGCACGGACAGAAACATTTTCTGCTTTCGCTAAAACATCATTTGTATATTTTTCGGGAACAATCAACCCTAACAACGCTTCTTTATCCTGCAGCTTTTGTTTGAGCCCGGCTGCACCTTCGTTTTGAGTAACTTTTTTTAGTGTAAACATGCCGCCTTTCATCAGGGTGGTTTCAAGCTCTTTTCCGGCAGTACCGGTGTCTTTATTTAAAAATAACAGCGGTACTTTTTTATCGTTCACCAGTTCATAAGTGCTGTTCTGCACAGCAGTAATGACAATGGCCAGTAAAATAGGCATCGCAAACATTAAAATGAGGCCCACCTTATCTCTTGCAAGAATGCGCCAGTCTTTTTTAATAGTAACCCGGAGTTTGTACATGCGGGGCAAATGTAATTGTTTTTTCAGCTTTGTTTTTGAATATGAATGAACTAAATTTGATAGTAAATATCAGAGAAATGGGAATTATTTACGCAGATATTGAGTTAATAAATGGCGATGATTTAGCATTAGCAAGAAGACATATTATTGGTGAAGAAGAAATAAAGCGCATCACTGTAAGTATGCTTGTTGATACGGGGAGCGTATATATGTGTATTAATGAAAATGTTCAGGAGCAGCTAAAGCTTAATATTGTTGAAAAAAGAAAAGGCCAGTTAGCAGATGGAAGCATTGTGGAGTATGATGTTGCAGGCCCCATAGAAGTTCGGTTTAAAAACAGGCGCTGCGTGGTAGACGCGATGGTTTTGCCGGGCGACAGCGAGTTACTACTGGGATCTATACCATTAGAAGACATGGATGTACTGATTCACCCATACCGGCAGGAATTAATTGTAAACCCTGAGCATCCGTATTTTGCACAAATGAAATTGAAATAGTATTTATTCTACATGCCAGCTTACCGACCCGTCTTTTTCATCCTTTAAGGAAATGCCGATACCTGCAAGCTGGTTCCTGATTTTATCAGACGTAATAAAATCTTTTTTGCTCCTGGCTTCACGGCGGATATCGATGATCAGTTGCATTACGTCTTTTAGCTTTTCGTTATCTGCTTCCGATACCGATTTCAATCCAAAGATATCTTCCATATAAACCCTGAACTGCTGTTGGAGTTTGCTAAAAGTGCCTGCCGATAAAGCATTTATATCAACGGTTTTGTCTTTCAGGCCGTTTATAACAGGGGCCAGCTCAAACATATTCGCCAGCACTTTTGCGGTGTTAAAATCATCGTTCATGAATGCATCAAATTCATCAATTAAACGATTGACTTTCTCATCCAGCTCCTGATTATTCGCAACAGCAGTAATTTCTTCGCTTCTGAGTTGTAACCTGATAAGGTTTTCATACGCTTCCCAGAGCCTTTTTAGCCCTTTTTCTGAGGCATGGAGCGCGTCGTTTCCAAAATCGAGCGTGCTGCGATAGTGGCTTTGCAAAATAAAGAACCGGACTACCATTGGGTGATACGCCTGGGTTAACAACGGATGATCGCCGCTAAACAGTTCGGTAAGTTTGATGACGTTATTATAGCTTTTACCCATTTTGCGGCCATTAATGGTAATCATGTTATTGTGCATCCAGTATCTTACCGGTGCGGCATGATTACAAATAGTACTTTGGGCAATTTCGCTTTCGTGATGCGGAAACAACAGGTCCATACCCCCGCCATGTATATCGAAGGTTTTACCCAGGTATTTTGTGGCCATGGCCGAGCATTCTATGTGCCAGCCCGGGAAACCTGTTCCCCAGGGGCTTTGCCAGCGCATAATATGTTGCGGCGGCGCTGCTTTCCAGAGTGCAAAATCTGCAGGATTGTTCTTTTCTTCCTGTCCTTCCAGATCGCGTGTATTTTCCAGCAGGTCATCAATCTTTCTGCCGCTCAGTTTCCCGTAATCATAGTTGGCGGCATACTTTTTTACATCAAAATAAACGGATCCGTTCTTTTCATAAGCATACCCGTCGGCTATCAGCTGTTTGATCATCTCGATCTGCTCAACAATATGTCCGGTGGCTGTCGGTTCAATAGACGGCGGGATGGTATTGAACTGCGCCATGGCCCAGTGAAACAGGTTGGTATATTTCTGCACCAGCTCCATCGGTTCCAGTTTTTCTAAAACAGCTTTGTTTGAAATTTTGTCCTCAGCCTCGCGCCCTTCTTCTTCAAAATGCCCGGCATCCGTAATATTCCTTACATAACGTACTTTATAGCCCAGGTGTGTTAAATATCTGTATACCACATCAAAGGTTACATACGGTCTTGCATGCCCCAGGTGGCTTTCGCCGCTAACGGTGGGGCCGCATACATACATCCCCACATAGCCCGGTGTAACGGGAGTGAAAATTTCTTTTTGTCTTGATAAGGAATTATATATTTTTAGATCGCCCATTGCTTCCGCTGCATTTTATAAAGTTTACAAAAATAGTGATATTAAAAGTGTGTATACCTTTTCTTATGAATATCCGGTTAATTTTATCAGATCCCGTTATGTGGTATTTTAGTGATGACATTGTAAAGCAAAAAAAATACTTTATTAGCTTTATCGACCTTTGGTAGTATGCCCCCAAGGGCTCATAACGGCAATATTTATTTAACAAACCAATTTATCATAATAGAGGGGGATATAAATTTGAATATTATGCTTTATAATATTCAAAGGATTTATTGGGGATATGATGATATTTACAAACGCACTTATTAATGGGAGCAAGATATAGTACGTATTTTATTTAATCAAACTCAACAATAACAATGGTTTCATAATTAAGAATACGAACTAAATGACTAAACCATTAATATGTTAAGAACTTAGGCTTTACCTGGAAGCCCCTTCGAATCGGATTTTTAGAAAATAATGAAATCGCAGTTATTTATTTAATTATTAATTTACCTGGTCTGTTTAATCAAAATGAGCAATGGTATCGAACTCCTGAGAACATGCTTTCTTAATGGGTGCCTATCCTAATTATCCGATGTTTCATTGGTTCTAAGAAGAATATTAAAGCAAATGAAAATACAAAATAAAATGCCTTTTACAAATAAGGTTCCGGCGCACAGTTTACGCACTATCTTGAGCCGAAAACCTGTGTCCAGTAAGCGCCGGCTTTGGACACCCCCATTTCTTTAAACGAGGCGTTCATAATATTTTTGCAATGCACTTCACTTTTTAACCAGCCCTCAATCACTTCTTTTTCTGTTGCATAGCCTTTTGCAATATTTTCACCGTAACTTTTCCACTTATAACCGGTAGCCAAAATGCGGTCACCGGGACTACTTCCATCAGAACCGATATGGCTAAAGTAATTTTCCAGGTTCATATCCTTACTATGGTTATAAGCTGCTGTGGCCAGCAGCTCATTCCAGGCTATTGCTGCAACGGGGGGCATGGCTGTTGCCCCGCAATTACATCCTGTTTTCCTGACTGTATTCACTAATTGCAGTAATTTATTACGATTGACATTAACGGAAGCAGTAGCAGCTGTATCCGCGGCGCTTTTATTCTGTATAAACGGAATGCTACCGTTTGTACACGAAAGAATGATCGCTATTACCACAGGAATTACAGGAAAAATCTTCATTAAAAAAATCAACGTTTGGAGAAATTACCATCGCAACAATCCTGCCATTAAGATTACTGTTTGGAATTCAGCTTTATATCTGCCACTACCATATAATGATCCGAATATCTGGTAGTGATGCGTTTGCACTGGTTGATGCTAAAATGATCGTCGGCAAAAATATAATCTATACGCAACGTGGGAGACAGGGAAGTATAGGTGCGCCCTATTCCAAAGCCTTTTTGCAGAAAAGCATCTTTCATATCACCCTTTATGGTTTTATACGTGTAAGAATTGGGCACATCATTCATATCGCCACAAAAAATGACCGGATTAGGACTGTTGTTGATAATATCCCTGGTCATATCGGCCTGTATACTGCGGTGCTTGATCGCTATTGATAGTTTAGAAAGAATGTATCGGGCATTACCCAGTATATTGCCCCTGGCTCCTTTAAGCTCCTGTATCTTGGAAAGATCTTCTTTCCTGAACTGGTTTGATTGCAAATGAGTGGTGTATACCCTTATAAGCTTGTTATTTATTTTTATATCGGTAAAAACCAGCGCTTCCGGTAATGTTGGCCTCGGATACCGTACCATGCCGGTATCTATAATCGGGAACCTGCTGAAAATGACACTGCCATTAAAAAGCCGGTCGCCATCCACATCGTGCGAGAAATAATAATAAGGATACCCAAGCCCCTTGTTTACTGCAACAATATTGTTATACCAATCGGGATTTACCGACGATGAAAACTCCTGGAAACAAAGAATGTCGGCATTTACATTTTTGATCTGACGCAACATTTTGTAACGCGTCTGGCTGCCCATATTATTGTTTTTTACCATTTCAATAAATCGTGCCACGTTCCAGGTAGCGACCCTGATACAGCCTTCCTGTTTGGGCTCTTTGAACCAGTTATAGAACTTAAAGGCAAAGAAATCCGTTATGGCTGCTCCGCCCAGTATCAATGCTATAGCCGAAAGCAATGCCCATTTTCTTTTGAAAAACAGCCACCATATTAAAAAAAATATTAACAAAAGCAGGAGAAAAGGAAATGCCAGGCTGATCAGCGAAAATAAAGGCCAGCTTTGTGGATTGATGTAGGGGTTGAGGCAGGCCAGCAAAAATCCGGATACAACAAATATGTTTATCACGAACAATACGCGGCTGCTTATCCTTGCAAAAATACCCATGATCAGATTAAAGGAATGAAGATAATAAGTAAGATAAACTTTTGCTGCCAGAAAAGCATAAAATTTACTTGTTCTTCAGGTCTTCGCGGCTGGCTCTCTTTAGAAAATCTTTTTCCTCGGGCGTCAGCCTTTCATAACCAAACTGGTTGATCTTATCCAGTATTTCATCCAGCCTTTGCTGGGTAAGTTTGGGGGTTTTTGTAAAAGGCGTTTTTGAAGCTTTATAAAACAAGGTGGACTTTATCGTTTTTTGTTTTTGATAATTTTCGGCAGGGCTTAAGAGGTTCATGATCCAGTCGTAAAAATTATTCATCCACTCGCTGCCATCTATTCCTTTTCTTAAAATATATATAAACAGGAATCCGGCCAGTGCCCCTGCGAGGTGTGCGATATAAAGCACGGGATTATTGGCAGGTAAAGTCGCCATATCAATTACGAGGTACACTATGGATAGGATCCATAAAGAAATACCTCCTCCCAGCATCTGGAATATTTTGTAATTAGGACAAATGGTAGTTGCTGCGGCGCATACGGCTAATACAGCAGTACCGCTTCCTATAAGATATCCCGGTGCCAGTGCTGCCGACGGAAAGAAAGTATTGGCCGCCACAAAAGCAATTGCCCCGGCCAGTGTACCGTATATAAAAACAGGAACAATTTTTTTAAACCCTGTCAGATCGATCAGTATATAACCAAAACTCCAGAGCCAGAGCAGGCTGGCAAACAATTGCCATACATTAGTATGTGTAAATGAATAGGTGAGCAATGTCCAGGGGCGGGTTAGGATTTTGTTGTTATTATTGGAAAGTGCAAACCAGCTTAAAACATGTTCATCAAAATAGTCGGTCACATCTCCTCCTTCAGGCAGTTTAATATAAGTTAATGCCCTGAAAAAAGCCAGTATAACAAATATGATCATGGCAATAGCAATTAAAATCACCAAAGGATTTATTTTGCTTCCGTAAGATAGACGGCTATCAAAAGTTCTGTCGGAAATGGCCATATATTTTTACTGTTTGCCGGTTTTTTATAAAATGAAAATATAAAATATAATTGATACTAAATCCCAACCCTATTTTAATATAACGTTCTGCGATTATTTTTGTTTTGGATCTTTAGTAAAATAAAGCCTGTCAGCGCGCCGCCTAAATGAGCAAAGTGGGCAATACCATCCCCCGAAGTATTGGAAAAGCCGCCAAAAAGGTCAATTGCAACAAGACCCAATATAGCCCATTTGGCTTTTATAGGGATGGGTATAAACATCAGGTACAGTTCAGTATTGGGGAATGTCATTGCAAAGGCAACCAAAACGCCCATAACAGCGCCCGAGGCTCCAACGGCCAGGCTCTCCTGCCCTGTGATCTGCTGTACAAATAAATGTAAAGCGGCAGATCCCAGGCCGCATATCATATAAAATATCAGGAATCGTTTACTGCCCCAGACGTTTTCCAGGATACGGCCAAACATCCATAAGGCAAACATATTGAACAGGATATGGAAAAACATGTACTGGCCCGACGCAGCGTGGGCAAACATGTGCGTAACAATTTGCCAGGGTCTGAAAAACTCGCTGTTAACGGGCCAAAGCCCGATTTTAGCAGTAAGGAATCCCTCGGTACTTAAAGAAAGCCCGTCAACCATGACCGCCGGGTATTGATGGTCAAAATAGACTTGTGCCACCCATACCACCACATTAATAGCTATCAGATATTTAACTGCCGGCGGAAACTTTTCAGTCGGCCTGTGATAAAAACCGCTCATGCGGCAAAGATAACTATCGAAATCTTTGCGACCGTTAATGAAATTTGCTGCTAAAAGCAATTTGAAAGCAAATAATCAATTAATTTACATCTAAATTACCCGTCACTATAACCGGACCTTAAATATGCAGTTCAAAACGCCCATGCTGGTTGGATTAACCTTCCTGTTTTTTAAATGTGCTGACGGACAAATATTGAAGGGTTTTATTACCGGTAAGAAAGGGGCGCCTGTTTCCAATGCCTCGGTAGCGGTCAGAAACAGTTATGACGGAGCAGTAAGCGACAGCAGCGGATATTTTTCTTTCTCTTATACCCCTTCGCAAAATGATACGCTGGAGATATCCGCTATCGGTTATCAGCCTTACCTCAAAGTGATCAGGCCTGCTGATACTTCTCTGCAACATATTGTATTGACAGAATCGATCACCGAGATGCAGGCTGTGGTTATAAGAAGCGCCGGGGCGTTCATGTCGGGAAACAACAAAAAAGGAGTGGTGGTATCTCCGCTGGATATTGTAACTATTTCCCAGAATGGCGATATTACTACCGCTTTAAAAATGTTTCCGGGCACACAACAGGTAGGAGAGCAGGAAGGATTATTTGTGAGGGGGGGTACTGCCGCCGAAACCAAACAGTATATGGATGGCGCAGTGATCACTAATCCCTATTTTAGGGGGCCGGAAAATATTGCCCAGCGTGGCCGCTATAACCCGTTTTTGTTTAATGGGACGCTGTTTAGCACCGGCGGTTATTCTGCTTTGTATGGAGAGGCACTGTCATCCGTGGTTTTGTTAAACACGATTGATCTGCCGGAACGCTCGGACATGATGTTTACCATTTCTCCCCTGATGCTGGAAGCGGGTACGCAACAGCTTGCTAAAAATGGCAAATCGTCCTTTGGCGCTAACTACAGGCTCACTTTTGTAGCTCCTTATTTTCAGATATTAAAACCCCGTGCTGATTTTTACGAAGGTCCCACTTACCATGTGGCCGATGCCAACTTCAGGGTAAAGACAAAAGGAGGTATGGTGAAGTTTTTCGCATCTTTCGATCAGAATCATATAGGGATGCGGGCAATGGATGACGACAGTACTTATTTAAAAGACCAGACGCATGTACGCAATTATAATATTTACAGTAATATTCACTGGCAGGAAAATTTAGGTAATAACTGGAAGTTGAACTGGTCGAACAGCTTTAGCGTTAATAAAGATGATATATATCGTAAGGTAGTAGATCAGGAGTATGAACCGGTGCAGTTCTCAGAAGATGCGTACTGGATGCTGGTAAAGAATTTTACCGTTGATGATAAAAGAACCGACGGAGAAACCCGGCTGGTATTCGAGAAAAAGCTGCACCAGCTGGATGCCATTCGCTTTGGTACGGATTATCATTATATGCAGGACAAGATGATCTATAATGGGACTGACCTCAATATTACCAACCATACGCCTGACCTGTTTGCCGAGCTCGATCATTATTTCTCCAATAAATTTGCTGCTACTATCGGGATGAGGACAGGCTATGCTTCTATTATTGATCAGTTTAATATTGCACCCCGGTTGTCGATTGTGTACAAAGTGGGACGTAATCAGCAAATAAGTGGTGCCTATGGTATCTTTTACCAGCAACCCGATGCTTTATACCTGTTGCGGACCAAAGATCTTGATTATAGTGTGGCCACTCATTACATTTTTAATTATACCTGGATGACCAATTACCGGATATTGAGGGCTGAAGCCTATTATAAAAACTATGACAAACTTATTAAAACGGTTCCTTTGGGCAATACAGATGTAACCTACAACAACAAAGGTTATGGTTATGCAAAGGGTATCGACCTGTTCTGGAAAGATAAGCAAACTATTCCCGGTTTCGAGTACTGGCTCAGCTACTCTTATATAGATACAAAACGCATTTACCTGGATTATACAAGCGAGCTGCAACCCTCATACGCCACGCCCCATACCGGTTCGGTGGTGTTAAAAAGATTTGTGATGCCTATTAAAACCCAGTTTAATATTACCTATGCGTTTGCAACCGGCAGACCCTACTATTATTTTCAGCAGCAGAACAGCGCTTTTAAAAAACTGGATGAAGGCATTACCAAATCTTATAACAATGTCGGGTTCAGTGTGAATTATGTTCCTTATATCGGAAATGAAAAAAAGAAAACCCATATCATTTTGGTAGCTACTGTAAGCAACCTGCTGGGTACCCGGCAAATTTTCAACTATACCTATTCCTATAACGGGCTGGAAAAATACCCGGTAACATCTCCTGCCCGGCAGTTTTTCTTTGTAGGACTGTTTTTAAATATTGGTACCGACAGAACACAACAAATTATTAATGATCATCTTTAAACAAATACACATGAAGCAAGCAATGACCTTTTTCACGTTTTTACTGTTTGTTGCAGTAAACGCTTTTTCCCAGGACGATAAATATACTGCGGCAATGAAAACCCAGCTCGGATTATTTAAAACCGCTGAAAGCGCTGACAGCCTGAATAATATTTCGGCAGCTTTTGAACGCATAGGCAATGCTGAAAAAACACAGTGGGTACCGTATTATTATGCGGCGCTGGCTAAAATAAAATCGGGGTATGCCGATAAAAAGGCAGATAAAGATGCGGTTGCCAAAACCGCTGCCGGGCTTATCGAAAAGGGAGAGGCCGTTCAGAAAAATTCCGAATTCTATACGCTGCGTTATATGAATGCGATTTTACAGATGATCGTTGATCCCATGCAGCGTTTTATGACGTTCGGGCAGCAGGCAGAAGAGGCGTATAGTGCCGGTATTGCGCTGGATGCCAATAACCCGCGCCTGTACTACCTTAAAGGGCGCACCGTTGCCAATACACCCGAACAGTTTGGAGGAGGTAGGGATGCCGCAAAAGAATATTTTCAGAAAGCAGTAGATGCTGCAAAGCATTTTAAAGTTTCTGACCCGTTAGGGCCTACCTGGGGCGGAGAGGAAGCGCAAAAAGAACTGGATGCAAAATGATGTTAGGAGCTGGTAGTAAAGCATATTCAATAATCTGCGATCCGGATAAGCTATGAACCCGGTTGCCTCAGTTTCAGCTGCACTACATTTTCAATATGCAATGTATGGGGAAACATATCCACCGGCTGGATCTTTGTCACCATATATTTTTCATCCAGTAACGCAAGATCACGGGCCTGGGTGGCAGGGTTACAGCTTACATACACAACTGTAGGGGCCGCCATTTCGTTTATTTTCTGCACCAGTTTTTCGTGCATGCCTGCCCGGGGCGGATCAGTGATAATGATATCCGGCCGGCCATGATCTGCAAAAAAATCATCGTCGCAAACTTTTATTACATCGCCTGCATAAAAATGGGCTTTGTCCAGGTTGTTAAGCGCAGCATTTTCTTTAGCGTCATCAATGGCGGCATCAATCACTTCCACTCCAATAATTTTACCTGCGTTCCGGCTGCAGAAAATACCAATGCTGCCGGTGCCGCAATACAGGTCATACAACGTTTCCCTACCGGTTAATTCCGCAAAATCCCGGGTGATTTTATAGAGCTTTTCTCCCTGCCGGGTATTGGTCTGGAAGAAAGATTTGGGTCCGATCTTGAATTGAAAATCCTCCAGCTTTTCTGTCACGTATCCCTTGCCATGATACGCTACCGGTTCTAAATCATGCAGGCTGTCATTCCTTTTGGTATTGATCGTGTACAGTAAAGAAGTAATATCAGGAAACTGCTGCAGCACAAACTCCATCAGCTTTTTTATTTTTTGTTTGTCGTTTTCGCCCACCACAATATTAGCCATCCATTCGCCTGTTTCGCAGAGGCGTACCTGCATGGTTCGTAAAAAACCATGCTGCTCGCGAAGGTTGTAAAAGCTCCAGCCATTCCGGATCGCGAATTTTTTAACAGCCAGTCTTATATCGTTAGTAGGTTCACTTTGCAGGTAACAGGTTTGTATATCTACCACCTTATCCCAGAAGCCTTTTGCATGAAAACCGGCAGCGCCTTCCGCGCTTCCCATTCCCGAAGAGGAACTTAGCGCTTCTTCTTTCTTCCTGTTAAAGGCTTCTTTGGTCAAAAACTCATCGGTGCCAAAAGTATATTCGATCTTGTTACGGTATTGCGTGGTATGTTCGGCCCCGGTTATGGGCAGGATATCCGGCAACTGCACTTTTCCTATTCGTTTCAGATTATCCTGTACCTGCTTCTGTTTATACTGCAATTGCAGGTCGTAGGGCAGCATTTGCCACTGGCAGCCGCCGCAGGTTCCGAAATGATTGCAGAAAGGGGCAACCCTTTTTGCCGAGTAGCTGTGGAAATGAGCAGGCCATCCTTCACCCCAGTCTTTTTTATTTTTAGTAAGGCGTATATCCACAATATCCCCGGGCACTGCCTGTTCCACAAAAATCACTTTGCCATCCACACGGGCCAGGGAACGGCCTTCGGCAGCATAATCTTCAATTAAAACTTTTTCGAGTGTTATATTTTTCTTTTTACGGGCCAAAACTTATGATGTTTTTAGCAGTTGCGCCTATAAGTGAAGTGTATGGGTCAGACCGGGACGGTCAGACCCTGTTCATAATCATATTCTTTTGATCACATTAGCCACGATGCCGGGCTTTCCCAGTGTATAATAATGCAGCCCGGGCGCCCCGTTCTTTTTCAGATCACGGCTTTGCTCCAATAACCAGTCTTCGCCAACCTTTTCAACATCGGCGTTGTTTTTGCATTTGGAGATCTCCTCCGAAAGCTCCTGCGGCAGATCGATGGAGAATATTTTCGGCAAAGCGGTTAATTGCTTTTTATTGTAAATAGGCTTTAATCCCGGTACAATAGGTACCGTAATGCCATTGGCGCGACAGGCGTCTACAAACGCATAATATTTGGCATTATCAAAAAACATCTGGGTTACAATATAATCCGCGCCGGCGTCCACCTTGGCTTTTAAATAATTAAGGTCGGTTTGCATATTGGGCGCTTCAAAATGCTTTTCCGGGTATCCGGCTACACCAATGCAGAAAGATGTTTTCCGGCTGCTGATCAGCTCTTCTTCCAGGTAAATGCCATTATTCAGATTAACTACCTGTTTTAATAATTCAGAGGCATACCGGTGACCATCGGGCTGCGGAATAAAAGCCGTTTCATTTTTAGCGGCATCACCACGGAGCACCAATACGTTGTCGATGCCGAGATATTGAAGATTGATCAATGCGTCCTCTGTTTCAGAAATGCTGAATCCCCCGCAAATTAAATGCGGTACGGTATCCACGTTATACTTATTCATAATAGCGGCACAAATACTTTCGGTACCGGGTCTTTTTCGGATGGTCACTTTTTTAAAACTGCCATCAGGGTTTTTCCTGAACTCGTGTTCGCTGCGGTGATAAGTAACGTTGATATAGGCAGGTTTGAACTCCATTAACGGGTCCAGATGGTTGTACAACCCTTCGATCCCTTTACCCTTAAGGGGCGGAAGTACTTCAAAAGAAATTAAAGTTTCATTTTTTTCCTTAGCGCTGTTTATATGCTCAATTACTTTCATCGAAAAATTTAATAGGATGCAAAATTACGGTTCGCAGTCCTAAAAACAGGTATTTTCATCTGCCCCTGCAAGGAGCTGTTGGGAGCGGGGCGTTCGCCATTTTCATGTTTCATTCTACATTTTTCATTTTTCATTGCATTATCTTTGCGCCCTTATGCAGGATTTGTTACAAAAAATAGCCGGGTATAAAAACGAGATCAGCGCTTTTAATGCTGCAGACGATCAACAGGTTGAGGCATTTCGCATCAAATGGCTTGGCGTTAAAGGTCTTGTAAAGGGTATGATGGGGGAGATGAAAAATGTACCCAATGAGCAAAAAAGGGAAGCAGGACAAATACTGAACGAGTTCAAACAATTTACCGAAGCCAAGTTTGAGGCATTAAAAAAAGCAACTGAAGATACGGGCCATCAGGCGGCCGATATAGATCTAACCCTGCCGGGAGATGAAACGCTGCTGGGAAGCCGCCATCCTATATCGCTGATGCGCAACCGCATTATTTCAATATTCCAAAGACTGGGGTTTGCTGTTGCGGAAGGACCTGAAATTGAAGATGACTGGCACAACTTTACCGCTTTAAATATGCCTGAGCATCACCCGGCGCGGGATATGCAGGATACTTTTTATGTGGATGCCGGTGAAAATTCAGTTGTGGACTGGCTGCTGCGCACCCATACCAGCAACACCCAGATCCGTGAAATGGAAAAAGGAAAACTGCCTATACGGGTTATCTGCCCGGGACGCGTATATCGCAACGAAACCATCAGCGCGCGCAGTCATTGCTTTTTTCACCAGGTAGAAGGGTTATATATTGATGAAAATGTGTCGTTTGCAGATTTGAAGCAAACTCTGTATTTTTTTGTAAAAGAGATGTACGGACAGGATGTTCGGGTACGTTTCCGTCCGTCTTATTTCCCGTTTACCGAGCCCAGCGCCGAAATGGATGTAAGCTGCTTTATCTGCGGCGGCAAAGGCTGTAATATTTGTAAAAAAACGGGTTGGGTAGAAATTTTAGGGTGCGGTATGGTGCATCCTAACGTATTACAAAACTGTGGCATCAATCCTGACAAATATACAGGCTTTGCATTTGGTATGGGGGTAGAGCGTCCCGCCATGTTAAAATATGGTATTAACGATATCCGCCTGTTCAGCGAAAACGATGTGCGGTTCCTCAGGCAGTTTACCAGTGCCACATAGCGCATATAGAAGCGTTATCTCCTTTTTAAAGTTGTAATACCCCTAATAAAAATAATTCAGACTAACTAATATTTTTACCATTAGCATCAACTCCCGGAAGCTAAAAAGAAAAAAGGCCCTTCCGTAGAAACGGACTGACCTCTAACGATTGCTTGCCATATGAAAAAACTTAAAAAAATCTGTTTTGCACGAGCTCACTTCTCCTCCTTCACTTAACAATAAGCCCTTTGGCTTATTTGTTCCACAAAGATAATTCTGATAATGGCCGTGATCAAACAAGTTTTTGATTAATTATATGTTATCCAGAGCATGTTTTTTTGAATAAAAACCTTTACTATACAGGGCCTGGGAGTATTTGCTCTATTATTTTCAATGCTGTTTATCTCTCTTTTTTAAAGAAACAAGATATCTGATGCTATTTTTTAACAATCTCTTTGATTGTTTTTTATTAGTTTTTATACCTTTACATCATTAATGAAGAAAATAACGGTGTTCATACTTACTATTTGTTATTTGCTTACAACAACCGGCGTTGTTGCAATATCACATTTTTGCATGGATAAACTTTCTTCGGTGTCTTTCTACACTACTGCAGAAAAACGATGTGCAAAATGCGGTATGAAAAAGGATGCCCATAGCTGCTGTAATGATAAAGAGGAGCTATTGAAAATTAATACAGATCATTTTAAGGCCCCTGTACTGGCAATGGCGCTGCCGTCATTAGACAAAATGCCGGTATTGATTACAGCCTTTCTGCTCAGCCCGCTTGAAAACAGTAAAACTGATTTCACTTCTTTAAGACATCCGCCACCGCTTCTGCCGGGTAATGACATTTACCTGGATAATAATGTTTTCAGGATTTAGAATAAATAAGCGGTTTGTTAGCAGCCGTGCAATGCCTGTTCAATATGGGCGTTTATATGCCGTACCCAGATATATTATTAATCATTCTAAAAAATTAAATAATGAAAACATTACAATTATTACTGTTAATATCATTTTTTACAACAAATACAAATCACCTCTTTGCACAAACTCAAAAAACAGACACCTTTTCTGTAAATGGCGAATGCGGCATGTGCAAAAAGAAAATTGAAACCGCCGCCAAAGCTGCGGGCGCCACATTTGCTGACTGGAACAAAGATTCAAAAAAACTGACCGTTAAATACCAGGGGGCAAATACAGACCTTTCAAAGATCCAGCAAAAAATTGCTGACGCGGGGTACGACAACGAGGGGGTTGCAGCTACTGATGAGGCATACCACAGGCTGGATGAATGCTGCCAGTACGAAAGGAAAGCAAAAACAGCCGGCGCACAGATAAAAGCGAACAGCTGCTGCGATAGCAAGACCAGGCAGGCTTGCTGTGACAAGTCTCCGGTAAGTGATTGCTGCAAAAAGTCGTAATGATCCTATTTAAAAATTTTATGGCGAATCCGATAGATCTATCGGATCTGTATAACCACTAAAACATAAAAATACACACATGAAAAAGTTTATTTTTCTGATGATTATAGCAATTACCACCGTACAGGCAAATGCACAGTTTACAAAAGCTACTTTACAGGCTACCGGTCTTACCTGCGCTTTATGCAGCAATGCGGTAAATAAGGCGCTGCAAAAAGTTCCTTTTATCGCTTCCGTAAAGGCCGATATAAAAAATACCGCATTCAATGTGGTTTTCAAACCAGGGATCAATATAGATGTAGATGCTATTAAGGCAGCGGTTGAGGATGCCGGTTTTTCTGTAGGCAGCCTTAAATTAACAGGCGATTTTAATAATCTGCAGGTTGAAAACGACGAGCACGTAAAGATCGGGTCAGCCAATTATCATTTTTTAAATGTAAAGAACCAGGTTTTGAATGGAGAACAGACAATAACGGTTGTAGACAAAAATTTTGTGAGTAGCAAAGCGTTTAAAACTATAAGATCTTACACTAAAAAAGAATGTGTGGAAACCGGAGAAACGGCTTCTTGCTGTAAGGGGATGATCGCTCCATCCAGGATGTATCATGTTACAATTTAGCATTTACTGACAGCCGCGCTGCTTCATAAGCTTGTGGCTGTTTGTTTTTTATCATACAGGTGTTATGCTTTAACACCTGATCACTATTAATATATCTTCACGTGAAATACTTTTTGTTTCCGGCATTGCTTACAATGTCTTTATATAGTCATGCCCAGGAATTGTATATTTATACAGAACCTGCGTCTAATATCCCGGCAAAGTCGGTTAGTGCGAAACTCAGCGCTAATTACATACATAAAGATAATCATATAGGGCAACGTTATACGCCGGCTGCTTACATAGGCATGTCTAAAAAATGGATGCTGAAAGCCGCTGCAACTTTTGCAGATATGAATACCGCCGGGTTCCGGTACGAATCATTTGCCTTATATAGCAAGTACCGGTTTTTATCGAAAGATGACGCGCATAAACATTTTCGGATGGCGGCATTTATTGATGGCGCTGTTAGCCGCTCACCCTACAGGTATGAAGAAATTTCTTTAACAGGTGATAAAACCGGGATGGAGGCAGGAATTGTTGCCACGCAACTGGTCCATAAGCTGGCTATCAGCGGAACGGTTAGTCATACACAGGTGTTGGATAAATCGAGATTTGATAATGAAGTTGTATACAACAGACCTTATCAATCTATGAATTATACATTATCCGCAGGGTATTTATTATTGCCAGGGAGCTATAAAGATTATAAGCAAACCAATCTGAATTTGTATGCTGAGTTCCTGGCCCAGCAAACCCTGGATAAAAAAAGATATTTTGTCGATATGGCTCCGGGGCTGCAGCTTATTTTCAACAGTAATACCAAACTGAACCTGGGCTGCCGTTTTCAGCTAAGTGGCGACATGAGCCGGATGGCGCGCAGCAGCTTTCTTTTGAGCTGTGAAAGAACGTTTTTTAATGCGCTGAAATAGCGTTTAATGGTTTTTGCGGAATTATTTTTCAGAAAATGTATCATTTAAGTAATGATCTATCAGGGAAGCAACAGATGAAATTAAGAACTTGTTTAAACTTCAATCAAAATGTTCTTTTTTGAATAAAATACAACGACTTAACGACACAGAGGTCCCACAACGTTGTGCTTTCGCTGTGACACGGGTGCCGTTGTGGTTGTTTCACGATCTATTTGTTCAGATTTTCAAAAGTTTAAATAAGTTCTGATAATAAATTACTTTCTCAATGCCCAAACCACATTAGACGTATATTTTGTATCATCAATGCGCTGGAGGATCAGCCCGTTCTTTTCGGCCATTACTTCGATCATTTTACCTGAAAGGAAATGCAGCTCATTTGCTGTTTTGTTAAATGAGAATATTTTAGTGGAAAGTATTTCTGTAAGCCTGGTTCCTTTATGTTTGCCTTGTAAATCGGCATCCCCATCCCTGATGATTAAAACGCCCCCCGGTAATAAACTGTCAATCGCCTGCTTGATGACATGGACTTGTTTTTCCGGCTCCAGGTAGTGCAATACATCGCTGATGATAATACCATCGTATTTTTCAAATGTGAAGGCTGCAATATCTTCGTGAAGAAAATTGACAGCTTTCGTTCTGCTAAAGCAATGTTGTGCAGTTTTAATTTTTTCTTCATCATAATCTACGCTGGTAAATCTTCTGTTGCCCTGGCTGGCCCAATACAGGGTATAGGTCATAAAGCCATATCCGCACCCGAGGTCCAGGAAATTTCCGGCTTCCGGCAACAGGTCATGGAACTGCTGGTAATAATTTTCAAGCTTTAATTTGATCTTTAAATACCATTCCAGTACAGGCCCTTTATAAATATAGTTAAAGAATAAATGCTCTTTAAAATAGGGAGGTTGTTCCAGTTCTTTGGTCAGGGCCTCATGCTGCTGTTTAAAATACCGCGAAATGGATTTGGTTCTTTCCTGGTAAGTGCTGCCCCAGCTGTGGTCTTCAACTTTTATGCGCGGCAGGTATTTAGCGGTAATGGGGCCATTCTTCAACAGGAAATCTCCCTTGGTCATGGTATACCCCAGCCCATGAAACAATACGGGAACAATATCCAGTTTCAATTGTTCTGCAACATAAAATGCGCCTTTATGAAAACGTTTCATAGGTGGCTGTGATGTTCGTGTGCCTTCTGGGAACACCGCAATAGAGTAGCCCTGCTGTACCTGTGTCTTCAGCAAATCAACGCTGTTTTCCACGCCATTGGCAACGGGATAAAAATCAGCCATCTTTACTGCCCAGCCAAAAACGGGCGATTTCCAAACCCAGCGGTTGGTCAGTAAAATAAGCCTTGGGTTGAGCATGGCTATCTGTAATATGTCCAGGAAAGATTGATGATTGGCAATTACTACTGCAGGCGTTTTAAAATTTTCATGATCGGGATTGATCTGGCGCTTTTTAAAATTTCCCATGATATACAATACCGACATACAGAATTTAGAAAGCAGGTAGTGATAAATATATTTACCTTTTTTCTTTCCGGGAATTTTTAATTTAATCAGGAAGATCCCGATAATAGTCAGCAACAGGCTCACGAAGCCAAAGTAAAAAAAGGAGAATACAGAACGGCTCCAGCTCCAAAGCGTCCAGGGATGAAACCCTTTGCGCACGCGGCTTTTAATTAATAATGAAAAGAAAAACGGGATCAATATCTGCGACATTAATACTACACAGAGAATACCCGTTACAGAAATAAAAGCAATGGATCTCAATGCAGGATGCCGGGCAAAGATCAATACACCCAAACCGGCAATAGTAGTAATGGCAGATAGCAAAATGGAGGATTTGAAAGCAGCCAGGTTTTTCTTCCCCGTTTTATATTCGTTCAATAAACCATCCATTACAAAAAGACTGTAATCATCGCCCAGCCCAAAAATAAGCGCAGAAATAATGATATTTACGATATTGAACTGTATACCAGCAACGGCCATAATACCTAATATCCATATCCAGCTGATGAGCATGGGCACAAATGAGATCAGCATCAGCTCAATCCTTCCGTAGGTTAACAATAAAGCAATGGCTACCAGAATAGAAACGGTCCAGGCGATGCGGTTAAAATCATCACTCACCATCTGTGTAAGCCTTGTGGTTAAATACTGGCGGTCAAGCACAGTTGTCTGCGGATCTTTTTCTATGGAAGCAATTACTTCAGGTTTGTATTGCGCGGGCACTTTGATCAGCGTTACTACCGAAGCATGGCCGGACTTTTCAGTTATATAATCATCGAGGAAACTATTGCGCAGTACCTGGAGTTCGCTGAGGGAAACGGGTACATAGTTGCGGGTAAGCAGCTCTTTAAAAGCAATGATCCCGTCCGGTGTTAACCCGGCCGAAGGAGCCTTTTGGGCAACGGTATTGATCACCTGCTGCTGCTTTTTGGGTGCCCAGTAACGGTTCCAGAAGTTAATGCGTTCCTGCTGTAAACTATCCGATATGAAAATATTGGAAACACCTGAGCTCGTATGAATAAAGCCCCGGGCTTTCTGTGTATCTATCTGGTTTTGCAGCACTTCATTTTTTCGTAACGCTTCGTCCAGGGTATTGCCTTCGGTTACCAGGTACACAGATTTTAATGCGGCGCCGCTGATCGCATTCAGTTTTTTTTCGGCGGCTTTGGTTTTTAAAGACATATAATTCAGCCGGGTCATATCAGGCTCAAAGGAAACTTTTGCAGAAAAACGATAAAGAAAAACAGTAATTAAAAGGATAATGGCTACCAACCATTTATGATGTTCAAAGTGAATGGAAGAGATCTTATCAAGCCAGGTCTCTTTTACAATATCCTGTTGCCGGTTGCTGATAAAATGCGGGAGAAAGATAAGTGAGCATAGTGCGGCGCCAATAAGGCTAAAGCCGGCAAAAAGCCCCAGGTCTTTCAGCATGTCCGACTGGGCATATTGCAGGCTGAAAAAACCGAAGATCGTGGTAAGACTGCCGATTGTAAGCGGGAAAGAAAGATCTTTAATAACGGCTTTAATGTTGCCGGTATGGCGGTAATGATTGAACACATGTAAAGAATAATTTACGGCAATACCCAAAACAATACAACCTGTACCCAGTGCTATGATTGAGACACTGCCTTTAATAAAATATACGGCCGTTAATGCACAGGCAGCGCCATACGCTACCGGAACCAATATTAAGAGGGGCGCCCGCTTCTTCCTGAAGTAAAGGCTCAGAAAAACAACGAGGAACAAAACCGTAATACTTAGCGTAAGCAAAGTGTCTTTTCTTAATTGCAAAGCATTGCCTGCGGATACTACGGTCCCTCCAAAATATTTTAGATCAATAGTTTTAAAGCCGCTGTTTTGAAGCGAATCAGCAATCTGATCTATGGCAGAGAAAAGATGTTCGTTCTTGCCGGTATTACCTGCTGCAAACCCGGGCGTGATAAAAAGCAGCAGCGTTTTTTTATCTTTTGTGATAAAATGGTTCCGGAACAGGGTGAAATTATCTTCGTACTGAAGTTGCTGCAGTTTTTTGAGCGCCAGAAAGGAAATGCCGGTGGGATCGTTTAGTACAACGTTTTTAATAGGTGCAGGAGTGGGGATGCTTAATATAGCGCTGCTCCGGCCGAGCGATCTGGCAATTTCTTCCGGCCGCATTAAGGTATCTATCTTTTTATAGTCGCCTGCTGTTAAAAAAACAGGTAAGTGTTTTTGAATGGTTTCAAACAGCGAGTAGGTGAAATCTTCATCTATTTTATAACGGAAATTTTTAATAAAATGGGCTGCTCTTTGCTGTAGCCTGGCTGCGAAAGTATCTGCATAAATTACCAGCTTTTCCGGCTGCGCTTTTGCAGTATCCTTAAACGAAACCATCAGGATAAGTTTGTCTGAAAACTTAGCGTTTTCAAACACCTGGGTCAGCTTTTCCGTTTTTTTGTCTTTAGGAATGATAGCATAAATATCTTCTACAAATTTTACACGGGTTGCAAAAAATATAAATACAGCCAGCGTAATAAAAAAAGTGCCATACATGGCCGGCTTATATTTTTTGTAAAAATTAAATATGGATATGAATATTTTTTGCATCTAAAATAAACTGAATTAGCCTTTAGTTTTTCTGTATACTTTCAATAGCGCAAACGTACATATCCAAAAAGAAACACCAACAATAAGCGCTAAAAGAATGCTTCCGTAAATGTATTGCTCAATATTTTGCCATATCTTTTGCAGGGAAAGCTGTTTATTAAAACTGATGTCAACAGCCCTGCTCCCCATAAAGGGTTTTCCCATTTTATAGCTGAGAAAAACAATCAGGGGGATCATGGGCGCTATACTTATATGGGCCGCCACTATTACCAGGGTTTTATTGAGCTTTAACAGATGCGATAATGCAATACCTGCGATCAGCTGGAAGCCCCAGATGGGTATAATACCCATAAAGCCGCCAAAGGCAACGGAATTTGCTTTTGTAATATCAGACTCGCCCGGCTTTAACAACATTTGCTTTAGCTCCTGCTTCCAGTTTTTTTTTGTAAAACGGCGGAAAAAATTGCGTGGCCATATATAAA
Organism: Niabella sp.; assembly: GCA_047606125.1. Taxonomy (GTDB): domain Bacteria; phylum Bacteroidota; class Bacteroidia; order Chitinophagales; family Chitinophagaceae; genus Niabella. The sequence continues at coordinate 34,477 of JASGEW010000013.1, forward strand.
AAAAACAAATAGTAACGAGTACGGTGTTCACGACACTGATGCGTGCAAAATCCATGAAGGGTCTGAAGTGGCTGATTCTTTCTTCTTTAGGCGGATAATATACGGTGATGGGTACGGAGAACACTTTAACTCCCTTCCATGCAAGACGTACAATAACCTCTATCTCAAACTCATATTTCCGGGTAAAGAATTTCATTTTGCTTATCGGGGCCAGCGGATATAAACGATAGCCGGTTTGCGTATCGGGCAGCCCGATCCCTGTTTCAACTTTATACCAGAAATTGCTGAACTTATTTCCAAAACTGCTTTTGCCGGGCACATTATCGGCAGCAGCCATATTGCGGGCGCCCATGATTAATGCAGGACCATCCTGTTGCAGTTTGTTTATAAAAACAGGAAGGTCTTTGGCAAAATGCTGTCCATCTGAATCGATGGTAATTGCATGATCGAAACCCATTTCAATAGCCTTCCTGAAACCGGTTTTAAGTGCAAAACCTTTGCCCTTATTCGAAGGATAAGATAATATGGTAATATCTGTAAATGGCAGCAACAGTTCTGCAGTGCGGTCGGTCGACCCGTCATTTATTACAATAATGGCATCTGTATATTGTAGAACGCTGTCTACAACTCCCGTGATCGTTTGTGCATTGTTATAAGTAGGAATGATCACGCAAGCCTTCAAATCTTTGAAAGCCTGTTTCAGATCAATAGTTGTTATAGTTTGTGCAGCATTCACCGGGAGTCAAAAATAACGTAAGCCGGTTTATAAAAGGTCATTAATCTTGGTTCTAAGAGCGTGTGCGCAGAATGAGTTTTGCAAAAGAGCCATATTTTATACCTTTGCCGGCGCTGAAATATTTATTATGAAACCGACATGAGAAAAATTTTCATTTTTTCACACAGGGATATGAAAATTTTTCGAATCGAAGGTTCCATCCGACCATTAAAAGAATAAACAATATACGGATGAAAAAGCTGTTTGTAACCCTGATCTGTTTTTTGGCTTTACTGCCTTTAGTTTTAAAGGCGCAGGATGTGCCCGATCGCAAAGCGTTCTATTCGGCCATGGCATCAACCAAAGAATCGTTAATAAATACACAATTACATGCATTGCAAAAGACAGGTGGAAAAGACCGTACCGCTTTTGAAGGCGCTTTGCTGATGCGTAAAGCCGGTATAGTAAGTGTTCCGGCTAAAAAGCTGTCTTTTTTTAAACAGGGATATAAAAAGCTTGAGGAAGCCATTGCTGCTGATAATAATAATGCTGAGTACCGGTTTCTGCGGCTGATGATACAGGAAAATGCACCTAAATCATTGGGATATAATAAAAATATAGCAGAGGATAGCAAAATAGTAAAAGCGGCCTATAAATCATTTCCGGAAGCCAGCAGGCAAAGTGTCTTAAATTTCAGTAAAAAATCAAAAGCATTACCTTCGTCGGCTTTATAAGATGGATAGCGATATATGTTTAAAAAAATACTTGTAACGTACTTTACACAATCCGGTCAGCTGAAACAGATACTGGATAATTTTACCAAGCCGCTTATTACTGCCGGCCACGAGGTGGAGTTTATGGAAATAAAAACATTGCATAAATTTCCTTTCCCCTGGACCAAACCTGTTTTTTTTGATACAGTACCCGAATCTGTAGATGGGATTCCCACAGCTCTTGAACTCTGGCAAACAAAGTACAACAAATACGATCTTGTAATCTGGGGCTGGCAGCCCTGGAATTTATCACCCAGCATTCCCACCAGCTCGTTATTGCAGGATGAAAAATTTAAGAAGCTGATAAAGGATACCCCGGTCATTACAGTGAGCGGCTGCCGTAATATGTGGATCAATGGCCAGGAGCGGAATAAATTTTTACTGCAACAGGCCGGAGCACACCTTGCTGGCAACATAGCTTTGGTAGATAAACATTTGAATCATTTAAGTTATTATACTATTTTTCACTGGCTGGGGACGGGAAAGAAAACGCGGAAGTGGGGCATTTTTCCATTGCCCGGAGTGTCTGATACAGATATAAAAGGTGCATCCCGATTTGGGGAAACAGTTGAAAAATACCTGGATAGCGGCAACTGGAATGGGTTGCAACGTGCTTTAGTACAACAAGGCGCCGTCCCGGTAAAATATTCCTTAATGTTTATTGAACGCAAAGCCGGAAAAATATTTAAAAAATGGGTACAGATCATTAATAAATACCCGGCAAAAAGAAGCAGGATACTTGTGCTTTATAAACATTATCTTGCAATTGCATTATTGATTGCCTCTCCGATTATACTATTGGTTGATGGTATCTTTTTCAGGCCGTTTTCGCAGGAAAAAAACCGGCGGCGAATGAACTATTACAGAGGCGTTGAGTATAGAGACGATGTATGATGTTTAATATCGTGCATCCGACATCGTACATTAATATGGCGCATAAAAATTTTGATAAAAAGATTATGTCATTGAACGAAGTTTATATTACCCGTACCTCACATTATTTTCCTAATAATCCGGTGAGCAACGATGATATGGAGGAGTATCTTGGTTATATTAATGGAAAACCATCGAAATCAAGAAGGATCGTGTTAAGAAATAACGGTATCGTCAATCGTTATTATGCATTGGGAAAAGGCGGAAAAACAACGCATACCAATGCACAGTTAACGGCGGAAGCGATTAAGGAACTGTTTAAAAATGATCCTGAAGGATTGAAGCATGTAGATGTATTGTCTTGCGGTACCTCATCGCCCGACCAGATCATGCCGTCGCATGCAGTAATGACGCACGGCTGGTTACCCGAAATGGGTAAGTTGGAAGTGGTATCGCCTGCGGGTGTGTGCTGTGCCGGTATGCATGCCTTAAAATATGCTTATATGGCCGTAAAGACCGGCGATGCGCAGGTTGCTGTCGCAACCGGATCGGAGCGCTTTTCCGCTTCGCTGGTGGCCCACCAGTTTGAAGATGAAGTGCATAAGCTGGAAGAGTTGGAACAAAACCCATACATTAGTTTTGACAAAGAGTTTTTGCGCTGGATGTTGTCTGATGGTTCTGCAGCGTTCCTGTTAACTAACAAACCTGCCGCTGAAGGGTTGAGTTTAAAGATAGAATGGATAGAAGGAATTTCCTACGCCGATGATATGGAAGCCTGTATGTATTGTGGCGCAGAAAAACAGGAAGACGGTACACTTAAAAGTTTCCTGGAATTTACGCATGAGGAGTTGAACGAGAAATCCATTATGAGCATTAAGCAGGACGTAAAGCTGCTGAGCCCGAATATTGTGCCGTTAGGCGGTAAGCCACTGCCTGAATTGTTTGAAAGAAGAGGCTTAAATCCTGATGACATTACCTGGTACTGCCCGCACATGAGCAGTAACTTTTTTAAGGATAAAATTTATGAAGAACATTTAAAACTGGGGCATCATATTCCCTATGAAAAATGGTTTGTAAACCTGAGCTATGTGGGAAATGTGGGAGCGGCCTCTGTTTATTTTATGGTGGATGAACTATTTAACAGCGGTAAATTAAAAAAGGGAGATAAATTGTTTTTACTGGTGCCCGAAAGCTCAAGGTTCAGCTATATGTATGCGTTGCTGACAGTAGTGTAGTTTAGAGCCGGATATGAAAAACAAATGGCACTTTGTAAGTGATGATACTGATTTTGATATTTTAGGAGATGTTGTCACTGTCAGACCCTGATGCAATGCCGCGATTTTGAAATAATCCGATAATTTTTAGAACCTTTTACGAATGCTTCGCTGTTTTTAAATATAGATTACTTTATTTTTTCAATATTCCGGTTAAGATATTCGCTTGTATATTCATAAGCATAATTGAATAGTACCTGAGCGTTCTTTTTATCAAACATGCTATAGCGCGTCATATCCGGCGGGTTAATGAAAAGGTGGCATCGCCTGGATTTTTGCTGTACCTGCTGGCCCAGCGCCAGGTGGATAACACGGTCGAATAACCGGCGGCCCGACAATACCGTCCCTTCCTGGTGCGAAATAGCGTTTACATGCGCCCCGATCAATATATCACACTGGTACTGTATGGGTTCAATAGGCAGGTTGTTTACAATGCCGCCGTCAAGAAAAAAACGGTCTTCTATTTTAGTAACGGGAAATACAAAAGGAATACTGGCAGAAGCCATTAAGGCTTCATCTAAAGGCCCGTTGTTCAGGTATACAGGCTGTCCCGAAACGATATCCGTAGCGGTTATGTATAAAGGCAGTTTCAGGCTGGCAAAAGTATTGTCGGGGAAATAATGTCTGAAGATCTTTAATAATATCTGCCGGTCAAATAAAGCGGAAGTGCTGAAACGCAATGCCCTGGGGCTAAAGAAGCTTAGTTTAGACACAATCTCCATAAGCTCGTCCGGTTTATAACCCGATGCATAAAAAGCACCGATAATAGCGCCGGAACTGGAACCGGAAATAATAGCAGGCGCCAGATCTCTTTCTTCCAGCGCTTTTAATATTCCCAGGTGCGCAATACCTCTCAGTCCACCTCCCGAAAGGGCAAGGCCAATAACTTTTCTTTTCTTCTTTAAAAATGGCAGCATCTGTACCCGTATTTATTTTACCCTTTGTTTCAAATCGTCAACTGTAATGGTCATCAGCCGGCCCGCGGGCTGTTTACCTTTATAACTGATGATGCGCATTAGTGAAGCATCGGTGGGTATCTTTAAAGGTTCATTATATTTAGGGTAAAACCTGTCTGGCGATGAGTTATCAAAACTGTAATATACATCCAGCCCGTCTATTTCGGGGGTAAGGGTTACCCAGTAATTATTGTTATCATCTTTTTTTACAGTAACTACAGGGTCGTATATAGCCGGCGAGTATTTGGTTTCGGCATAATCCAGTCGTTCAAACTGTGCTTCTGTTTTGGCAACAAAATGTTTCCAGTCTTTTTTATCTGCCGGGCTCCACACACTTTCCGATATGGCAAAGCCCCGGGGCCAGGTCATGTACTGCGCCTGCCGGAGGTTATAAATTTGTTCTGTCCATAAATTAGCCTGCCCACCCAATATATATTTCCCGTTTGCGCCTGCGGGTACCGGATCGAACTGGTAAGTTTTGTTAAGCCTTAAAGAGGCATATACCCGGGGCTCAGTGCTTACATCTGCCTGCATATAATCAATATATGCATAATCGGTTGGGCTCATTACCACATAATGCCCTTTGTTAGAGGCTTCTACTCCATAATTTACACCACGCCAGCTCATAACACCCGTACTGGGCGCCACGCCTCCTTCCAGCACTTCGTCCCAGGCCATCATTTTTTTGCCTTTTGCATTTACGATCTTTTCCAGCCGCTTTTCAAAATAAGCCTGTACTTGTGGGATGGTGGTCAGCTTTTCTTTTTTCATCAATGCCTGCACCTGCGGATGCTGCTCCCAGAAATTATGGGGCGCTTCATCTCCGCCCACATGTATATATTCAAAAGGAAACAGCTGTGCCACTTCTGTCATTACCTTATCTAAAAAACCATATACCTTTTCGTTAGCCGGGCAAAGTGTATTATCAATTAATGCTATGGGTGGCGCGCCATGCGACCAGTCCATTATTGCTTCCCCTGCGCGTACCTGATATTGATCGGCGCCGGGCGTGCAGGACAGTTCCGGGTAGGAGGCAATGGCTGCCAGGCTATGCCCCGGCACATCTATTTCGGGCATCACCTGCACAAAGCGGTCTTTGGCATATTGTATAATTTCTTTTATATCTTCCTGTGTATAAAACCCGCCGTAATCCTTTGGTTCATCCGGCCCTGGTTTGGAAAAAGAACCGAAAGAGCCGGTTTTATTTACGCGCCAGGCGCCGGTTTTGGTAAGGTTGGGCAGGCTTTTAATTTCAATACGCCAACCCTCATCGTCGGTAAGGTGCCAGTGAAGCATATTGAATTTATAACGTGCCATATCGTCGATATAGCGCTCTACTTCCTCTTTTGTAAAAAAATGACGCGATACATCAAACATCAGTCCGCGCCAGCCTACGCGTGGGTAATCAATAATATTTACCACGGGCAGTTTCCACTCCACACCGCTTACCGGCTCTTTACTTTCAATCTGGGGTGGTAATAATTGCAGCAGGCTCTGCAGTCCGTAAAAAAGTCCGGCAGGTTGGTTTGCTGTAATGATGATCCTGTTTGGAGTTATGTTGAGCACATATCCTTCATTTCCGATTGGTGCATCTGGCGTTTTATTTATCTGCAGCGTTATAATTGCTGCTCCGGGAACCTTTTTTACAGAGCTGCCTGTAGCCGTTTCTATTTTATTACTGACTGATTTTAAAGCAGGCGCCAGGCTGTTATCTGCCGGAAGGCTGATACTGATCTCCCTGGGAAGCACAAAATAGCCATCGCCTTTTGTTATTTTAACCGGCTCAGGAATGATGGAGATTTCGTGTTGTGCGTAGGTTGCTAATACTATACACAATAAAAAACAAGTGATCGCTGTTTTCATCCGTATATTTTTGTTTTTTAATTTAGTTGGCCCGATGTATATAGGAGTACTACTTTGTACTTCCCTCCCGCATGAATATAAATAAAATATCTATAAGAACGCTGGTTTTCTTAAATCACTGAAAGGGCAGGTTCATTTTTTCACCGCCAGTGGGGTGAAAAAAATAAAATCCTAAATTCGCGCTATAAAAAATTGTATGGCAACAGCAGCAATAAGAGAAAAAGGGCTGATGATCTCTTCCGTTTTTAACACCAGCCGGAACTCCCGAAAAAAAGTATACAGATGAAGAAAGAGGAAATACCCCAGGATGATGGCGCTTTGGGAAGGATTGCCAAAGAAGTTACGTATGTGGTAGATGATGCAGGTAATTATACTACCGCGCAAAGCTCTGGCTGGGATGTTAAAACCGAAGCGCTGAATATTGCCTGGAACGATGTTGATAAAAAAATTGAAGCGGCAAAACAAAAAGTGCTCAACGGCGAGGCCAGCCCGATACTCTATTTTATGGAAAAAAAGATTATGGATGCCGGTATTCTTGCTGCTTATACAGGTTTTTGGAAGTGGACGATTAAAAAACATTTAAAACCAGGTGTGTTTAATAAACTTTCCAATGAAAAACTTCAGAAGTATGCCCGGCTTTTTGAAATAACCCTGCAGGAATTAAAAGATCCCTTCAATAAATAGATTATAGTTGCGGGTTCATTGCAGAACAGCTATGAAGCATCAACCAGCAATTTCAAAAAATCAATCTCAAACAGAAATATCTTGGAACTTCTACATACCAACTTTAAACATATACAAGCTGCGCACTGCGAAAATGGGGTGACTACCGCACTTTTACATCATTATGGCATTACAAAAATTACGGAGCCGTTGGCTTTTGGCATGGGTTCCGGGCTGTTTTACATTCAGTTACCATTTTTGAAAGTAAATGGAGGTCCGGCCATCTCTTTCAGAACCATGCCCGGCCTTATTTTTAAAAGAACCTGCACAGCTTTGGGCGTTCCCATTACCCGGAAAAAATTTCGTTCGCACAAAAGCGCTATGCAGGAGCTGGACGAGCGCATATTAGCCGGTAAACCAACGGCCTGCCAGGTAGGCGTTTTTTATCTTACCTATTTCCCCAAAGAATACCGCTTTCATTTTAATGCACATAATTTAATTGTGGTGGACAAGCAGGGCGATGATTATTATATCAGCGATCCTATTATGGAAGGCCTGGTAACAATGAACAGCTATGAATTAGAGCGCGTACGTTTTGCAAAAGGTGCTTTTGCTCCAAAGGGACAAATGTATTATCCGGGAGATAACCTGAAGGAGCCTTCTGATGAGCAAATGAAGCAAGGTATCATCAAAGGCATTAAGCGCAACTGCAGGGATATGCTGCACATTCCGGGTCCTATTGGTGGTACCGACGGTATTGCCTATACCGGGCGGCAAATAAAAAAATGGAAAAGCAGGCTGGGAGAAGAGAAAGCACGCAGCTACCTGGCCCAACTGGTGCGCATGCAGGAGGAAATTGGTACCGGCGGTGGCGGGTTCCGGTTTATTTATGGCGCTTTTTTACAACAGGCGCATCAGTATTTGCCATTGGATGAACTGATTGATATTTCAAAGCAGTTTACGGCTGCCGGGGACAAATGGCGCGATGCCGCCATACAGGCTTCGGGCATTTATAAAGGCCGTTTAGGCACGCAAGCCGACTACGATAATATGGGTGACCGGCTGATTGAAATTTCACAGGATGAGAAAAAAGCATTTCGGGAGTTAAAAGCGTTAATGAAGAAAACGGGTAATTAATTACCGGCTGCCATTAGCGCCCCTTAGCTACCGTTTCCTGCTTGAAGATGAAAGGCCGGTGCCCGATGGCGAAGCCGCTAAGCGAAAACCTACTGTATTATAGTGTCCTGAAGCTTTTCTTCCCTCGCCCCTGTAAGTGGTTTTGCAGCTTGTAAGATTCGCATACCACGATCCGCCTCTGATCGCATTTACCTGTTGGCCGCTTTCGGCTCCGTTATTAGCCGTAATTAATGATGAGGTCCATTCCCAAACATTACCGCTCATATCATAAATACCATAGTAAGATTTCCCTGTAGGATAAGTATTAACGGGTGTGGTATAGCCGCCGGCGCTTACAAGGGCTTTAAAAACATCAGTAAAGCCAAAACCAGTATGGGTTCTTTCATTTTTCCAACCCGAAACCCTGCCCGATGCACTTATAGAGAGGATAGCGCTGATGGATTTTGATGTGTTATACTCGTCTGAAGAACTGTTGATATTGGTTGCAAGCGAGTCGCTGTAGTTGGCAAGATAATAGGCGGCACATACGCCATTATAATTGAATTTGGAAATGAGCACTCCATTAGAATAGCTGGCCTCCGCATTATTTCCCCAAGGAAACGTGTATTTTGAAGGGCCGGATGCCGCATTTTCCCACTCTGCCTCGGTAGGCAATCTATAGGTTAACTTAAATTGTAGCGTGTTCTTCCAGTCGCAATAAGCCTGTGCATCCGTTAAGGAAACATATAATACGGGATGATCACTTTTCCCTGCGGGAAAGGTACCCGATACCCAATAAGATGGCGTCTTATGCCCTGTAGCATCGCAAAACACCTTATATTGTGCATTGGTAACAGGATACTTTGCAAAGTAATAATCCGATGCAATGGGCATGTTCTCTCCGCCGGACGTGTTAGAGGTCGAATTAGTAAATGTAAAAGAACTATTGGCCGGTATAAGTACCATTTGCACCGTGTCCCATTCGTTTATATCAGAAATACCCAAAGTATCAATGCTACTGTCTGCTATATTATTTGTATGTATTTTGAAACAGGCTGCCGTCACAGTAAATAAAATAGAAAGAAGACTGCCATTCAATAGAAAAGCTGCCAATTTTTTAAGTTCTCTATTCATAATGCTTCCAATTTTAATATGAACAATAACCCTTTTCTGACTGCTACAATCTTATTTAATATTACATAAAAATAATAATATAGCTATTTTTAAAAACAATTAATGTAAAAGTTTTGTCATATTATTAAAATTGTATTAGCTTTAAAAGTAAAAACTATGGAAAGAAAAGATTTTTTAAGGAAAGGGTTCTCGGCACTGGGGGCTATTGCTTTAATGCCCCTGGTAAACGCCTGCAGCAAAAGTAACAGCGCTGCTGACGATGACGATGGCTGTTCGCAATACCCAAGTGTAACAGAAGGGCCTTATCCTACTAAAAATCCGGGAAACTTTGTAATGTCAGATATTACCTCAGATCGTACGGGCACAAAGCTTACTATAAATATTACTATAAAAGATTATGCAAACAGTTGTGCTGCTGTAGGTTCAGGAGTAATAGTAGACATTTGGAACTGTGATGCTGAAGGCAATTATTCTCAATATGGCGGCACCGGCAGCACACAGGCTATAGACTATACTGCTGTTAATTTCCTTCGGGGACGACAGACCACAAACTCCAGCGGCGTTGTTACTTTCACGGGCATTTATCCCGGGTGGTACGAAGGCAGAACCACGCACATCCATGTGCATGCTTACAGTTCAAGCGGTACAAGCCTTGTTGTTGCTCAAATCGCTTTTCCCGAAAGTATTACCAGCACCGTTTATGCGCAGGGTGCTTATGCTACACATGGGCAGAAAAAAATAGCTAACACCAGCGACAATATTTTTAGCGCCACATACAAGTCGGGTACACTTTTAGACATATCCTTAGCAACCGTTATCGGTAGTGTTACCGATGGATACACGTTAACCCATGCTATTTCATATTAGATTTTGCAGTTGGCAGGAATGAAAGATAAGGCAAGAATATTTTTGGCAAATTGTCGGCACTTAACCAGGATGTGCTTGCGCCGGAAAACAGCACAAAATACATGTTGACGAGTATAAAGAAATCATTCTGATTCCCATAGTGGGTAGCATGGAGGTGTGTACTGCAGAAAAAGAAAAACCAATGTTTGCTTCTTCAGGGGAAGTCTTGCATATTACCGCACTACCCGGCGATGATATTAAAATTACCAATCCTTATCCGAAAGAGTTGGTAAGTTTTATTCAGGTATGGTTGAAAAATACTATATACTCCAAAAAGCAACGTGGCAGTTCAACCAATCGGATTAATATCGAAGAAAGAAACAGGCTTTTACAACCAGGGGATGCTCTGAGACTGGAAAAGGTTCAATCGGAAATGGAGTTTGAAGCGCTTAGCCAGGACGCTCTTTTTTTACTGATTGAATCAATATAATGCCTTGATGGGAGATGTTAGTAGGCAGGTTAAGGCTTTCCGATAAAACCTGATTAACTTAAATGTTTCAAAGTCCTTTCATCGCTCCCGGCGAAAATTGTTTGCAAATAAAAAACTCCTGCAAAAAATACAGGAGTTCAGAAAAAATATTATTTACAATTTTTAATATCCAAATAATTCCTCCAGGCTGAGCACTTTTAACGTTCCGTATTTTGAAAGTTCATTTGGCGTAACATTTTTTTCGCTTCCCACGATGGCGTAGCTGTATCGCTTATTCGCCAGTTGCTGTTTTTCAAAATCCTGTATATCTTTAAAGGTCAATGTTTTTGCCTGTTCGTATTTTTCTTTTCTTATATCAGCCGATAAGCCTTTTTTCCGGGCTGCGATATAGTTAAAAAGAATACCCTGCTTTTCTATACGCTCGGTTTCAATATCTTTCAATAAACTGGTACGGCCCTGTTCAAAAGAGGTTTCCCGTTCCGGCAGGTCGTTAATCAGTTCGTTCATAGCGGTTACTGCTTCCGGCAGTTTATCGGCCTGGCTGCCTACATACCCATAAAAAGTAAAGGGATCTTCTTTTTTGGCAGGGGTAGCAACATAAGCATAGGTAGCATAAGCCAGTGCTTTTGATTCGCGTATGGTTTGGAAAACAATAGAACCCATGTTTCCTCCAAAATAATTATTAAACAGGTCAACAACCGCCTCTTCTTTAGGCTGATAAGGCATCAGGTTCCTTACCCAGCTCATTTCTGCCTGCACCATATCATAGTGGCTAAAGAACACTTTGTTGTCGTCCTGTGTTGTTCTTGTAAACTTTACCGCTTCGGGTGTGGGTTGCCAGCTGGCAGGGTTTTTATGAACTTTAGATACGGCTGCTGTTACATTCGCTGCACTTAACGGGCCATAATAAAGCACTTCATGCTTAAAGGATGGAAGGTTGTGAATAATATCGACAAGCTCTTCTGCTGTAAGTGCGTTTAGCTCTGCATCGCTTAAGGTATAATTAAACGGATTGCTGGCGCCATAAATGGCATAATTGTTCAGTCCCTGCATAATAGCCGATTTATTGACCTTAGCATTAGCGCGTGCTTTTAACAGCCTGTTCTTTAATCCTGAAAGGGCCGCCGTATCGGGTTTACAGTTACGGATAACCTCTTCCAGCAGGTTTAAAGCCGGTACAAAACTTTCGTTAAGCCCGCTTAGCTGTATGCTGCTTTCCTCATTACCTGCGGATGTGGAAAAATTAGCTGCCAACTGGTAAAAGGCTTTGCTGATATCTTCAGCAGCATATTTATCCGTACCGATGTATTGAAGGTATTCTAAGGCAACAGATAATTTTTTGTTATTCCATTTGCCCATATCAAACCTGTAATAGAAATTAAACAGCCCGTTTTGTTTATTGGGCACATAAAGCAGTTCCGATTTTCCGATCTGTCCTTTTTGCATGTCTGTATTATAATCAACCCAAACCGGCTTAATGGCGGGTAAAGGCATTGCGTTGATCTTAGCAACAAAAGGCGACTGCTTGCCTGCGTTGGTCTCTACCGGGGTAATAGCCGGTTTTTCAACTTTACGGATACTTTTGTCCTCACCTTTTCTTTTATAAACGATCACATAGTTTTTATCGGTAAAAAACTTCTCAGCAAAATCAAGCACGTCCTGTTTCGTTACTTTTCCCATTGCATCCAGCATCGCCACATCTTTCTGCCAGCCTTCTGCTTTTGATTTTATAAAATCGTCCACCATTTCCGATACGCGGGCAGTATTATTATCCTGTGCCCGCAGTTTATCCAGTTTGTAGTTTGCTGCAATGGCTTTAATAAGCGTTTCATCAAAATCGCCTTTTTTAAACTTGTCTATTTGTGCAAGCAATAGATCTTTTGCTTCTTCCAGCGACTGGCCTTGTTTGGGCGAAGCCCGCAGGCTGAACACCCCGTAATCTTTAAACTGGCCAAAAGAAGATCCTGCGCTTAATACTTTTTGCTGTTTGTTCAGGTTCAGATCCAGCATTCCTGCTTTTCCATTTGAAAAAATACCATCAACGACATTTAATAAAACCTGCTCAGGAGTGCCTTCATGACCACTGCGGAAAGCGATGGTTACACTTTCGGCGCTGGGCCCAAATACTTCTGCTGTTACAGGCCCGTCCAAAGGCTTTTCGGGAGCAGGATTGTATGCTTCTACCGGTTTGGGCTTCATATAAGCAAATGCAGCATCTATCTTCTTTATCAGTACATCCGGATCAAAATCGCCAGCCATAACTACAGCCATATTATTCGGAACATAATATTTGTAATAATATTCCCTGATAGCTTTTAACGATGGATTCTTTAAATGCTCAATAGTGCCAATAGTGGTTTGCTGCCCGTAATTGTGAGTGGGAAATACATTTTTATAGGTAGTTTCAAAAACTTTCCATGCATCATTATCAAGGCTGCGGTTCTTCTCTTCATATACAGCCTCCAGCTCTGTATGAAAAATACGCAGAACAGGATTGCGGAAACGCTCAGCCTGTACCGCCAGCAGCCTGTCTACTGCATTGGAGGGAATGTCTTCCTCGTAAACGGTTTCTTCTACCCAGGTATGCGCATTGGTTCCCTGCGATCCCATAGTCGACATCATTTTATCGTACTCGTTGGCAATAGAGTAGTGCGATGCTCTGCCGGATACCGCATCGATCTCTTTATATATTGCTTTACGCTCCAGCGTGTCGGTAGTGTGATTATAGTTCTCGTATAAATTATCAATAGAGTCAAGCTCCGGCTTTTCTTTTGCCCAATCGAGCGAACCAAACTGATCGGTGCCCTTAAACAGCAGATGCTCCAGGTAATGCGCCAATCCTGTATGATCTTTAGGATCAGTATTACTTCCTGCACGAACTGCCATACGAAAAGCAATGCGCGGTTCTTTTTTATTAGGACTAAGCATTACTGTAAGACCGTTAGACAATGTGTAAATACGTGTTTGCGTAGGATCGTTGGTAACATATTTGTATGTATACGTTCCGCTTTTTCCTTCTTTCCATTCATATTTGTTTTGCAGCCATGCGGTTTGACATAACAGCACTGTGGCAAACAGAGTAAATAAAACGCGTTTCATTTTTTTACGGATTTTTTTAAGCGATATATTGGGGTTAATTAAAGCAGCCCATTCCAATCAATCAATAATTTTTGCCTTAAAGTTATATACAAAGCCTTTATTAAAGTATAAATTAGACAATTTTAAATACTTTCGCCTGTATGATGGATGCTGTTCAGGTTCAAGGCTTATTTTTTAAATACAGGGATCAGCAAACGCTGATAAACGATCTGTCCTTAAAGATAAGGGCGGGCGACCGCTTTGGACTTTTCGGCCCCAATGGCGCTGGTAAAACTACTTTAATGGGCTTGCTTACCGGCCTGTTGCCCTATTCGGAAGGTACCATAAAAATTTTTGGTAAGGAAGTAAATAGTGAGAAAAACAGGATCCATAAAATTATCGGGCTGGTGCCGCAGGATTTCTCTTTTTATGAGGAATTAAGCCCTGCTGAGAATATGGAATTTTTTGGAGCATGGTATGGGCTTCATAAAAACGAAACAGCAGAAAGAACAAAGGAACTGTTAAAAGTGATGGGTCTTCAGCAGGTTGCAGATAAGCCGGTAAAAAAGTTTTCAGGCGGCATGAAGCGTCGTGTAAATTTAGCCATTGGCGTTATAAACAGGCCACAGCTGTTATTTTTAGACGAGCCCACAGTAGGGGTTGATGTGCAGTCGCGCAACGCTATTATTGCTTTTCTTAAAAAGATAAACGAAGCCGGAACCACGATTGTGTATACTTCGCACCAGTTAAGTGAAGCGGAAGACCTGTGCAATACCATTGCCTTGATTGACCAGGGCGCTGTTATAGCCCAGGATGCTATGGCCTCTTTACTTCATACTCATAAACAAAACGGGCTGGAAGGCTTGTTCTTATCGCTTACCGGACGCGCATACAGGGATTAGGATAATATTAATTGAGAATATTTAGGGGCAAAATGCTTTTGGCAGATTATTTGTTTATAATTTTAAGGAGTAATTATTAGTTAACCAGTTTAAAATTTTAAAATATGAATAAGCTACTTACAGGGTTTGCCTTAGGATTGATTGTTGGTGTTTTGTACGCACCTGATAAAGGAACTTATACACGCCGTAAAATAAGCGACAAAGGAAACGATCTGAAAAATCAGTTTGCAGATTTTATAGATAACCTTGCCGGGAAGTTTGAAGATGCTGCCGATGATATTGAAGATTATGCTAATTTAAAAACGGAAGATATTCGCTCAGAAGCAATTTAACCATTTAACCTTAAATGAAGCAGTATTGAGGGCCGGCCTGTATATGGCGGCTCTTTTCATTTGTGTGCTTTTTGCTCTAATAGCCTGTTTACACATTATTGGGGCCCTCATAAAAGCTTATATTGTTTGCCAGGCAGGGACTGAATAATATAATGCAGTTCAAGGTTTAACAGGGCAACCGCAACAGCACTGCTGCTTAAACCGCTAAGCAGGTTAATATCATCAATAGACAACAGGTGTTTTTCATTTAAAAGGTCAACGATAATCTTTTCATCAGAGGTCAGATGAGTAAATAATTCTTTTGCTTTCTTTTTAACAGGCGTCTTCCGCTCAACCCAGCCCATAGTTTCCAACAGCTGTGCTGCATCAGTCAGTAAAATAGCTTTATTGTTTTTTATGAGATGGTTGCAGCCGCTGCTTTTTTTATCGGTTGTTTTTCCCGGAAATGCAAACACGTCCTTATTATAGCCATTCGCTAATTCCGCAGTGATCATACTTCCGCCTTTAACCTCTGTTTCTATTACAATTGTTGCATCGCTCATGCCGGCAACAATACGGTTGCGGCTGGGAAAATTGTACCGGTCAGGCTTTGTCTTGGTTCTGAATTCTGTAAGCAGGCCACCCTGTTTGATCATTTCCTTAGCCATTTCGGAGTGGCTGAACGGATATATTTTATCGAGTCCATGTGCCAGCACCCCCACAGTTTCCACTTTATTTTTTAATGAGGCTTTATGTGCCACAGCGTCAATGCCATACGCAAGCCCGCTGATTATCAGCGTTCCGGTATCACTCAACTTTTCAATCAACGCTTCGGTTATTTGTTTGCCATAATCTGTATGCGTCCGGGAGCCAACGATAGCGACTATTTTTGATTGGTTCAAATTGGCATTACCCCGGTAATATAAGAGCGTGGGCGGATCGTAACAATTCAGCAACCGTTTCGGGTATGCGTCATCGGTTATAAACAGGGGTTGGATTTTATATTTCTCAATAAAAGCTATTTCCTTTTCAGCCGTAGTGTAATCATTAAAACTTTTAATATTATTTATTCTTAAAGTGCCGATCCCTTCAATCTTTTCCAGGCTGGATTTCTTTGCTTTAAAGATCTCTTCGGCAGTAAAATGTTCCAAAAGACAGCGGGCCTGCACGCAGCCAATGCCGGGGATAAGTGTCAGGGCAATCTGGTATAAAAGCGTATTGTTCACGGGTTAAATTAACGCTGCTAATTTATATAATTTTACACTAAAGTGTCAAAAAAGGTGGTAAATAGACAGAAACAGCCAAACTGCAGGCACGGCTATTAAAAGAGAGTCGAACCGGTCCAGGAACCCGCCATGTCCCGGCATAATATGTCCGCTATCTTTTACATTTGCCATTCGCTTTATTTTAGATTCCAGCAAGTCTCCCAGGGTGCCAAAGATAGCTGCCAGCCCGCTTATAGCTGCCCCCACGCTAACTAAAGGCCATTGTGCTGAATGAAAAAAGATAAGCGAGAACAGGAGCCAGGTTAGCGAGGGGCTTAATATAATACCGCTGATGGTGCCTTCCCATGTTTTTTTAGGTGATATTTTGCTTAGCGACGTTCTGCCAATAATGGAGCCACACAAATAGGCCATTGTATCGTTTATCCATAAGCTGCCGATTATATATATAACAATAAAACTTCCAAAATGCGCGGGTACAGGTGCCTGGGGCGCAGCAAGGTTAAGCAGTAATCCGAGCGGAAGCGCGGTATAGAAAAGTCCGCCAAAAAGCAAAAGCAACATTTTTTTGGTAATGCCTTGCATTTTAAAAATGCCCGGGATAAAAAGCACCATACCCGCTATTAAAAACGGCAGCGAAAAGCTGCTCTTAATACCATAACCTCCCAATTCCAGATGATCGCCTGTTAAAAATAGTAATACATGATACCCCAGCAGTGCGCAGCCAAGTTTTATATATATATGAATGGGGGCACTGCATATTTTTTCAATCAGCCCGCAATACTCCCACAGGCAACCAAAATAAATAACGGAGAGCAGCAGGAACAGGCTCCAGTTGTTATATAAAAGCCCAAACATCATTACGGCCACAAATACAAGCGCCGTAAAAGCCCTGGTACGGAAAGTGCTCCAGTTAAACGCCATTGATGATATTTCTGTTTTGAGCAGTTTCTTTTTTATACTGCATAAAAAGGAGTATAATGAACGGAACAGCAATGAATCCGATATAGCTGCCGTCCTTATCATTTAGGATCTGCTGCATGGATTTTCCACTTGCTTTTTGAGAATACATTGCAATAACGGCTGCTGCATTATTAATAAAATGCGCCAGAATGTTTAACCAGATGCGGCCGCTGTATTGATACAGCAGACCCAAAATAATACCCAGCGCAAATCTTGCTAAAAAACCATATACCGAAGCATGTACCGCGCTGAAGATGATGCTTACAATAAGGATACTTAACCACATCTTGCCATTGCTCCGGTATAAATAATTCTGCAGCCCGCCTCTGAAGAATGTTTCCTCGCAAATAGCCGGCACCAAAGCCAGTACTATTATTGAAAGGAGCAGCTCGGGAACGGAGCTCAAATTAATAAGGCCGGCGGCATTTTCGGCATAGTTATCTTCAAGCCGGTCGAACATAATTCTCCAGTTTACAGGAAAGGGCAGCTTATAGGTAAAATACCCCAGGGCGCTGCTTAAAGCCAATCCGCAGGCCATAATAAAAATGGTAAATAACAGGGAGCGGGGGCTTATAGTACCCTTAAAACCTGTAAGTTGAAGGGGGCCGCGCGTTAAGCGGGCCGCTACAAAAAGAGTAGGTACAAAAAATCCTATAATGGCCGACAGGGTTTGCAGCACCTGCATTTCCCTTAAATAGGCCGGGTCGCCGATCATATCCTGCAAATGATCGGCAATAAATGAAATGCTTTTTCCGCTCATGCCCGCCAAAACCGGCAACGCAATGAGGCCGCTTAATAGGGTAGCGCCAATGCCAAAAGCAATTAACATAAAAAATGCAACCGTGTAAGAAACTCCTTTCTCGCTATATCTAACCATATCTGTTTAAAAATAAGTGTGTATTTTTGCAGGCTCAAAAATAGGATTAAAAGTTTCTTGTTTTTGATTTAATTAATTATGTAGCCAACGGCAGTACTGCCCTGCCTACCCGAGGTAGGTATCATCGTATTTGCCACGCTCGTTTCATCGTTCCGGTTATATGGCATCAGATACAACCATACAGCATCTTTTAAAAAGTTCCCCGAAGGGGGATTTAGAGGATTGCTTCCCCTTACTCCTTGCGCCCATGGAGGATGTAAGCGATCCGCCGTTTCGTGCTGTTTGCAAGGATAACGGTGCAGACCTGATGTATACTGAATTCATCAGCAGTGAGGGGCTGATACGGGATGCCATTAAAAGCCGCCGCAAGCTGGATATTTTTGATTACGAACGCCCCATTGGCATACAAATTTTTGGAGGCGATGAAGAAAGCCTCTCCCTGGCTGCAAAAATTGTAGAGGTAACGCAGCCCGATCTGCTCGATATCAATTTTGGTTGCCCAGTAAAAAAAGTAGCGCTCAAAGGCGCCGGCGCCGGCGTACTGAAAGATGTGGACTTAATGGTGCGCCTCACCGAAGCAGTTGTAAAAAGCACCTCACTGCCTGTTACCGTAAAAACCCGCCTGGGCTGGGACGATAGCATGCTGAATATTGAAGAAGTGGCAGAAAGGTTGCAGGACGTGGGCATTAAAGCATTGGCCATACATGGCCGCACCCGCTGCCAGATGTATAAAGGTGCTGCAGACTGGGCGCTGATTGGCAAAGTAAAAAACAATCCGCGTATACAAATACCCGTTTTCGGCAATGGTGATATCGACAGTCCTCAAAAAGCCGTTGAATATAAAAACCGTTATGGCGTAGACGGTATTATGATCGGTCGTGCCGCTATTGGCTATCCCTGGATATTCAGGGAAATAAAGCATTATCACAAAACCGGTGAACTGCCGGCGCCTCCCACGGTTGAGGAGCGTGTGGGCGTTGTTCGAAAACATTTACATAAAAGCCTCGAATGGAAAGGCCCGGTGGTGGGCATTAATGAAATGCGCCGGCATTATGCCAATTATCTGAAAGGTTTGCCCAATATAAAAGAATACAGGAGCAGGCTGGTTACACTAAATCAACCAGAAGCTATCGAAGCGGTGCTGGATGACATTATAAAATATTATGCTGGTTACGAGATCCCGGCCACACCAATTGAACTGGTGAACTATCATGAAAAATGTCCGGTGAATTAAAGGGTTATTCCTGAAAAGTACATAGTTTTTGTATTGGGATAATCAGTTTTTTTAGTAAATTTGATAATCATGGATGTTGCATCACAAATAGAAATTAACCCGCGGATAATGATGGGCAAGCCCGTAATTAAAGGTACTCGTATCACTGTAGAGCTGATCCTGGAAAAATTGTCTCGTGGAGAATCGACTGAAGATATTCTTAATGCTCATCAGCAGATTACAAAAGGAAATATTCAGGCTGCATTGGCTTTTGCTGCTATGAATTTAAAGGCCGACACTATCTACCCCATAGCTGTTTAGTATGAAATTTGTTGCCGATGAAAGCGTTGATGCTGCCATAGTTCATGGACTTAGAGATAGCGGTTATGAGGTATTTGCTATTGCTGAACATTCTCCAGGTATTGAAGATGAGGAGGTATTAAAGATTTCTAACAGTGCCGGGTGCCTGTTAATTACTCAGGATAAGGACTTTGGGGAATTGGTTTACCGGTTAGGTAAAGCGCATGAAGGAGTTATCTTATTACGTTTGGCAGGTTTAAACACTAATAAAAAAGCGGAGATTACAGTAACGGTTATAGATCAACATAAAAGTGAGTTACCATTTGCTTTTACTGTTGTATATAAGGATTTCATTAAAATCAGGCATTCGTGGTAAAATATAGCAGTGTATAAATATACCTGTACTTTAGCTCCGCTATACTTTCTGTGAGGATCTATTAGTACATCCTTTTATCTTCACCTTTCTATGATTTCAATATACAAAGAAAGGGCCACGCAGTTTTTTAAAAAAGAAAGCCAACTGAAACAAAAGCTCGGATGGCTGAGCCTGATACGGTTATTATCATTTCTTACAGTTGTTCTCCTGGTATATGCATTTGCACAAACCGGTAGTGTATGGGTGATCATAGCTGCAATAACCTTGTTTGGTGTGTTTCTTTATTTAGTAAGATGGTACGGAAAATTGCAACAGCAAAGGCAATATTTTACTGCATTAGCCAGTTATAATGAAAAGGAAGCCCATTTTCTAAAAACCAATATTTTTGTATATGATGCAGGAAAAGAATATGAAGATCCGCACCACCCCTATTCTTATGATCTGGATTTTTTTAGCGAGGGGGGAGTGTTTTCTTACCTCAACCGGTGCAGTACTTCTTTTGGAAAGGAACAATTAGCGCAGGATCTTTTACACCCCGATATTTCGATCATCACACAAAGGCAGGAAGCCGTTAAGGAACTGGCTCCCGAAATAGATTTCCGCCAGCAGTTATATGCGCACGGCAGTTTATATCAATCTAAAAAGAAAGACCTGGAAAGGCTGATGCAATGGATCGACGGTGATGTAAAACTGATCGGCAATAAAGGTGTATAATCCGGATATCAACGAGGTGGTGAAAAAAAATCTATCTTATCCTGCGGAATATCTGAAAATCTTGAGTAAGGTATGGGGAATACTATTTGTATATAATTTATTCCTACACTCTTTAGAGTATCCCTTCGGCCGCCCCCATCTTTTTAAATAATACAGCAATTGCCATTTTTGTGGGATGGAACATACAGATAATCTAAGTCGTGCGGAGGTGATGCGTGGTCATATTGAAGCCTGCCGTGCAAGTGGGGGCGCCGTTGTATCTTATTGCAAAGCGCATAACCTTGCGCCCTCCAACTATTATTACTGGCAAAAAAAGTTGAACAGGGCTGCCGTCAGACCAGGCTTCACTCAAGTAGCCCCGATGGACACCGGCAGTAGTACAGCAACGATCTGCTATCCGAATGGTGTGCGCCTTGAACTAAACAATATTAGCATAGCCGCTTTAAAAGAACTTGTGTGTTGCATTTAAGCCCGGCCTGCCGGTACTTTTATTACAACGGCATAGCCGATATGCGCAAGGGGGCATATAGTTTAAGCGGACTAATTCGCAATGAAATGAACCTTAATGTACTTACAGGTGATGTATTTGTTTTTATTGGCAGACGAGGGAACAAAATAAAACTACTACAGTGGGACAGAGATGGCTTTGCGTTGTATGAAAAAGGGTTAGAGAAGGGTAGTTTTGAAAGACCATTAAATAGCAGTACCGGACATTTTAGCATAAGCCCACAACAGTTGCAGCTTATTTTGCAAGGCATTGTACTCAAAAGCATCCGGTATAAAAAAAGATTTATCTGCCGACAGGCATGATATGCCATATCGGCTACAACACCTGTCAATACTACATTGTAGCGTACCCGTGGCATTAACTTTGAGCTAAGCTCTGCATCGAAAATACA
>JASGEW010000014.1:0-13062 GCA_047606125.1 Niabella sp.
CATTGGGCATCGGTTAAATCTGTCGAATACATATCTTTTTAAGTTTAGTACCTCAAAGAAAATATGTTTCACTATTTAATCCTTGCCCATAATCTTTTTTATTTTATATTTTTAAACAGGCTCTAATAATTGCTACATAAAGTTATGTTAATTTATATAAAATTAATAATTATGAATTTAACTACCCGAAAGGGTATGTACTACTACCCGAACGGGTAGTTTTTGGCGTGTTTGTGGGCGCTTTCCCCCTTAATCGGCATCAGGCTATCTATATTCCTATCAAATTAAAATATTATGAATAATCTGAAATTTAAAAATTTAAAAAAACGAGCTTTGGAAGCTCGCCGAATTTGTAGTTAAAGAAAACTACGTACAGCACACTTCTTCGAGCTATTTAACGGACAGTTTTTTGCAAGCAGTTAGCTCCCTTGCTTTGGAAGATGTTTCCATGTACGAAAATTCCATGTTTTGTGCAGCCATAAAAAACGCTGCAATTGTGGGGGCGGTAAAAGTGAGCCTTTGGAAAAAGGGTGTTGTGCTACCCATTCAAAAGCTGTTCGATATCAACCCTTCTGGTTTTGAAAATATGGGCGCAAAAAGCATTTGGCATGTTGGCCGGTTTGCCATTTCAAAAAGCGAAAAGGAAGGAGCTAAACTGCTTAAAAGGCTAATTACCCTTGCCATATACCCAATATGCAAAACGCCAGGCAGCATTATGCTGGCGGAGTGCGATGCCAAATTTGTTAGAGGATTGAACCTGATGGGTATAAAAACGGAAACAATAGCGCCGGGCATAACCTATCTTGGTTCAGAAACGCTCCCTATTTATTCCACCCAAAGCTGGTTATCGTCTTTTTTAAACAAGAGCCCATACTATAATGAGGCGGCAGATTTTTATGCAAAGCACAGCCTCAAAAAAAATATGATACCAACAGATACCAGGGCCCAACATGCTGTAACACACCTACACCAAATGCTGCGGGATATAGCCGGCGCTATAGCGGCGCCAAAAGTGCATCATATTTAATGCACCTTGCTTTAAAATAAAGAGGCTTATATAGATGCCAATGCAATGGTGCTTAACCCGGTTACGTATTAAAAATAAAAAAGCGGCTCAGATAAATTTTGTCCCGATTTAAACCGATGCTCTGGCTTCTGCCGTTCTTTTTTTAATAAAAATGCTACCCGATAGGGTGGATTTTACATATTCATTACTTCAACATGATTAAGTGACAGGTATGTTTATTAAATTTCCATAAGAACAATAAATACTGCTGGTAAATATTGTTTCAGGCCCCGACATTATACAAAGTGAAAATTGGCATTAAACATCTCTGCAAAAGATAAGGAACCATTATGTATTGGAAGAAATAAACGAACCTATTGATTATTAAAAAAGGGAACCCAATCGCTTTTAAAAATCCGGGGCCATTTTATCTGTTTCATATTTAAAATTGAAAAAGTGGAGCGTGCTATGGAGTTGGTTTTGCCCAATAACCGGTTGTTAAGTTTTAAAGAAGGCATGCCGGAGCATTTTACCGGGCCGCTGCTTCGGGGTGCAAATGTATTATCTGCTGCAATTAATAATACGGAGGCGGTAATACAGCATTTTGCCGGCCAGGAATATTCTTTACAGCTTTGCACTGGCAAATTGGTGAAAAAGATTGTTGCCCCCAAAGCGCTGCAGGTGGGGTATATGCAAGCTACGTTTGTATTAAAAAACAGCATACGAAAAAGAATTACCCATCTTAAACGGCTTCATGTGCGGGAGCAATATTACTCCACGGTGCTTAATAAAACCGGCAACTGCTCGGTAGTGTTTAATACGCCCGGCGAGTTTAAAATTTTCAGCATTTCGTACAGCCCAAAGCTGTTAGACGAAGTGGCCCCTTTTTTCGCCCTTCAAAAAAGAAAGAGAATACGGATAGATGGGGTTACCCGGTGGATAACGCCCAGGATAAGGGAGGTGTTAACACAGCTAATTGATTGCACGTTTGTAGAATCCTCCCGGCAGTTTTATTACGATTTAAAAGTAAAAGAGTTGCTGTATGAAATTTTTCAAAATGCGCTGGCTGCCAGCGCTGCGCGGCACCAGTTTACGCCTTTTGAGGTAGCCCGCATTGTGCAGGCAAAAGACATTCTTGAAGGTTATATAGATAAAAAGCCCATCTCCATAAAAGAGCTGTCGCTTAAAGTGGGGCTTAACGAGTATAAGCTAAAGAAAGGCTTTCAGCAGCAATATAACAGCAGCATACATGAGTGGCTGGTTGAGCAAAAGATGCAAACGGCCCGCAGGCTGGTATTAACCACCAATAAGCCGGTTAAAGAAATGGCAGTACTTACAGGGTATTCTAAAATCAGCAACTTTATTGCTGCCTTTAAAAACAAGTTTGGTGTAAGCCCCGGCGTGCTAAGAAAATAATCCCGATTTCATAACTTTTTTCGCTGTTTCATAACTGTTTGTTTAGTTTTCTTACACAAGGTTGCAGACTTTTGTATTGTAATATTTAAGCAAGCGGTACACACACTGCAGAGCGGCCATAACCTATGTAAGTATAAGATTGTATTGCTATAAATAGCTTGCACACCCCAAAAAAAATAATAATACAAACATTTCTAAAACGGAGCACAACCCATGTACAAAAAATAAAATACGAAGCAGCTATGCCGGTGGTGTGGCTGTGCAGGGCTTGTCGGCCAAAAGACTGATATATTATTTGCCATATTTTTTAAACAAAATCTAACAAAATGAAAAAGCTTAAATTTTTTTTATTTGTAATGACAGCCCTAATAATTAGTATAGTGGCCATGTCATTTACTTTTGGAGGTAATGAACGTTCCGAAGCCGGGACAAAAACAAAAGCGGCTACTACTTATTTCTACATTAAAACAGGAACTATTAGTGCGGGAGATTTTGCAAACACGGCCAACTGGAGTACAACAAATAACGATGAAGATTGCGATATCTCTGGAAACCGGCCGTGTCAACTTGATGTGCCGGACGGTTCTACTTTAAGCGCACAAATTTCAGGTAAATCAAATGCCGAGGTACTTGCACTTGATGACTCTCGCAAACCGTAGATGCAGTAGTTATTATTTAATCTAAATAACGGAGGAATGATCCTCCGTTATTTTTATCTTGGGTTTTGCTGTATGCCCGAAAGCTCAATAACATCTTCCGGAATTGCAATAGCGTATCTTGGGTCGTTGGCAGGAAGAGAATACTGCTGCCCGTTTACCGTTCTTTCCAGGTTAATATTTGCACCATCACGGTTTAACCTTTTCACGTCGGGCCAGCGCAGGCCGCGAAAAATTAATTCCTTTCTGCGTTCTTCTAAAATGATGTCCAGCGCTTCGCTGCTGTTCCCGGCGGTATAGGGCACAAATGTGCCGGTTTTCCAGCGTGTAATTAATAGCTGGTTTAAAAACGTAAGCGCGTTAGCTGTATCATTGGCCCTTGCATAACACTCGGCTGCAATTAAATAAAGCTCATCAACTAAAGGGCTTGTTATCCTGCCGCCTGATGATCCTGTATAGCTTCCTCTAAATAGAATTGTTTCTGCATCCGTCTTATTAAAAAACAAAGTTTTCCGTAAATCATTACTGTCATAGCTATCATATAAGCTCGTTTGTATCCTTGCTATGGTTGCGCTCAACGGTGGTGGCAGACGCATACTACCCCACAGCACAAACTCTACATTTTGGTTTTTAATAGGGTATTTATCAGAAGCGTTTAATGTATTATAATCCATTAAAGTACTTTTAAAACCAAGCGCGGCTAATGCATTCGTTAATGCGTCCTGGTAATTACCCATAAACAAAAAGGCCCGCGCCAATAATGCTAAAGCGGCCGGTTTTGATGGCCGGCTTGTTGCAAGCGGGACCTCGGGCAATAAGGGTATTGCTTCCTGCAGGTCTTTAATAACCTGATCGTAAGTTTGCTGAACTGTGGCCCTTACGGAAGGGATATTCATATCAGGATCTAAACGAAGGGGTAAACCCAAATCAGTGCTGGCCGTTTCTTTATTGTAAACCGGCGCCCATATTTGCGCAGCATCCAGGTAACGCTCCGCCCTAAATGTCAACGCCTGTCCTTTTATATTATCTGCATCTGTGCCGCTAATATTGTATTCATCAAGATTAAACAAAACCGCGTTGGCATTATAAATAGCCCTGTAACAATAATACCAGTCGTTACCACTGGCAACTCCATACGATACATGATCCGGCTGCCAGGTATAAAGCCGTTTGTCTTCATCATAACCCAGCGCGCTAAAATCTGCATCCGTAATATAAAGGTCGTTTGCCGATGCTTCTCCGCTTCCCGCAAAGTTGGTTGACATATCAGAATATCTGTCCAGCAGGGCCTGGTTGGCTGCTGCGGTGGATGGAATTGCCAGACTCATATCCGATTTCTTATCCAGGAACTTAGTACAGCCACATAAAAGCAGACATTGTATCGTGAATAGTATGTATTTGAGTTTCATTGTAAATGATTTAAAATTTTACCCGCGCACCAATGCTAAATTCGGTGGGCGGCACCAATAAATTATAGTCCATATTATAATCCGGGTCAATATCTTTTTTATTAGCCCTCCACAAAATACCCAGGTTATTAGCGTTGAAGTAAAGCTGTATCCCTCCCTGCATACCGAGTTTCTTCAGGTGTTTTTTGTCCACGTCGTAATTAAGGTTTACATATTGCAACCGAATATGATCTGCTTTTTCAACCAGTATGGCAGAACCTTTGTAAAAGGCGTCGCGGTTGGAACTAGTTTCCCAGGGATTGGAGGGCACATTGGTAAACGCTTCATCACCCGGCTGCTGCCATCTCTTGCTATAATCACTGTGCCCTGTCCAGCTTGAGAAGAGTTCGGTATAATTAACAGACGAGCTTCGCAACCAGTACCCCAGCTTGTAAACGATCCCTACATTAAGGCTAAAATTTTTATACGAAAAAGAGTTGATAAATGAACCGTATATGGTGGGAACTGCAGACCCGAAAAACTGAAGATCTTCGATCTTTGTACCCGTACCTACAATATTTGTGTAATCCTTGCTCAGTGTGTCATCCAGATAACCCTGCGGATCACCTGTTTGGGGATCAAGCCCGCCCCATTTATAGGCAAACATGGAATATACCGGTTTGCCTTCTAACCCCGCTATGGGAACAGCGTTACTATTACTGATAAATTCCTGCGCCAGTGTTTTGGAAATATAATAGTTGGTTACTTTATCGTGGTAGATACTTAAGTTAAGCAGGCTGCTCCATTTAAACTTTCGGTTAATATTCAGGGTTTTTAGTTCAATATCCCATCCGTGGCCCTTCATTGCAGCCACATTTTTCAACAAAAAATCAATGCCCGTAGTGTAGTCCATTGGCGTGTTACCAAACAGGTTATCACCCTTTTTGGTAAAATATTCAACTGAACCTTCTATGCGGTTCCTGATAGCAGTAAAATCTACAGCCAGGTTAATGATTCTGGAGCTTTCCCACTTCAGGCCCGGGTTTAAATAATTATCAAAACGTGCCGTTGGTGTACCTGTGAAGATGGAGTTAGAGCCGTACGCAATGGTGCTTACGGCCACCATTGCAGGATCAATGTTGCCATTAAAACCATAAGAGCCGCGCAGGCGCAATTTGGGGATCGCCGCTATTTTGTAAAACTGTTCTTTTGATATATCCCAGGCGAGTCCCGCAGACCAAAAAGGATTCCACTGCTCGTTGGTTTTAAGCCCAAACAAATTACTGGCATCACGGCGGGCACTGCCGGATATTGTGTACCTGTTTTTATACGAGTAAGCGGCATTTGCATATAGGGAAACAAAACGTGTGTTTCGATCTGTTAAGGACTGGCCGGGTTGAATATAGCTCATACTCCCTGTCACGTAATTGGGATACGGGTTCAGAAAATCTACAATACTTGTTGTCAGTTGCTGCTCGTCATACCCATAATACCGGTTATATACACTTTTGGAATTAGTGCTGCGTGTTTCCCCGCCAATAATGGCGCTAATGCTATGGTCCGCCCAGCTATTGTTATAATTTAGCTGTCCTCTGAAATTGTTAGCCACAACCTGTGAAGTGGTTTTATCCAGGATGCCGCCTTTGGGTACGATAAAAGACACTGTGCCATCGGCACCAATTTGCGCAAAGCTGTTTATGTAACTGCGCGCATAATAACTCTGTACATCATGTAAGGCATCTTCATTCCCGGTTTGTAATTGATATTGATACCTTAGCTCCGCCTGCAAACCCTTAATAATATTATAAGTCATGCCCGTATTCACAATGATCTCGTTATTGTCAGAACTTGTTTTGCTATGTTGCCAATCAGTTAAGGGATAGTAATTCCAATCCAGCAATTTGCCATTTCCTGCGGTATCTTTATAACTCTGATCATACGTGGAAGCAACAACTAATGGATTACCAGCATCATCGGCAAGCTGCATATAGGGCACAAAGGAGTTACCATTCATCGTCACACTTCCATATCCGGTTCTACCACTATGGTTGATGCTTTTTATATAATAAATACCGCTATTAATGGTGAGCGGTTTAATAGGTTGCCAGGTGTTTTGAAAGCGCAGGCTGATGCGCTGATAGGATGCGGACAGATTATCTTTATTATTATCATAGCCCATATCAGAGATCCAGGAGAACCGGGGACCGCCCCCTGATGCACTTAAAAAGTATTGCTGGTTTAAAGCGGGCTGATACATATAACGCCGAAATTGTTGCCTTGTATCAATGGTGCGCAGCGCATCAATTTGCTCTTGCGCTTCCTCGTCGCTAATGATGCCGTTCTTTGCTTTATTAAGCAAGGAAACAACCGGAGACAAAACCGTATGGCTAGAGGACTGTATGTTCCCATCATAAAAGCCCTGTTTAAATAACTGTTCTTCAACGTCAATAAAATCTGAGCTGCTAATGATCTTGAGGCGGCTTAAGTCGGGCTTGCCGCTATAGGTGGTATTGGCGTTGACGCTTATCCTGATCGGCTGGTTCATTCGGGCATTTTTTGTTGTAATGACAATTACGCCATTAGCTGCCCTTGCCCCCCAAATAGATGCCGCCGCCGCATCCTTCAGTATAGTAATATTTTCAACCATATTGGGGTTGATTGAATTTATGTCTTCCTCGTAGGGAAAATTATCTAATACTATCAAAGGCGCTTTAGGGCCAGTAATGGTGCTGATACCCCTGATTAATAGTTGTCCGCTGCCTGTAGCCGTTCCTTTGTCCACAACTACACTGTTGGCTATTGCGGGCAACCTGTCAAGTATATTTGAGCCTGTTTGCTGGTTAAAGAGTTGCTCACTAACGGTAGCAAACGAACCGGTAGCCCTTTCCTTTGGCAGGGTTTGGTAACCGGTGTTAACGGTGATGTTGATGTCGCTTAGCTCGCTTACATGATGGTGCAGCACCATGTTTACCACTTCGGCATCAATTACCCGGCTGGCGGTTTCAAAGCCTATGGAGCTAAAGGTAATTTGCTGCCCCATTTTTACCCCGGCAATCTGGTACCGGCCCTGCTCATCTGTCATGGTGGTTAAAGGGGTGCCTGCAATGGCTACGGTAACATTGGCCACCGGGTTGCCGGCAGTATCGGTTACCCGCCCTCTTACCAAGTCCTGGTATACCGGCGGCGGCGCTTCGCCTGTGGGGTCGTTTTTATCTACCGATATAATGATGTTACCATTGATGCGGTAACCAAAAGGCTGCTCTTTAAAAATAAGCGCCAGGGCGGTGGCCAGCGGCTGGTTATGGATGCTAAGCGTAAGGGGTTTTGCAGTTTTAATATGCCGCTCGTTAATGGTAAAGGAAAAGCCCGATTGCTGCTGCACCTGCTTTATAACGGTGCGAAAGGGCGTGTTGCTGGCCACTATGCTAATAAACTGGCCGGTGGCGCTGCTCCAGGCCGTGAGCGAAAACAGCAGGCAAATGACTGTTATTTTCATAATGAGTACTTTTTTAAACAGGGCGGAGCGCTGCTTATACGCAGGTGTGGCTGTGCCATTGCCCATAAGGGTTTTATTCATTACTTTTGGATTGCTTGGGTTGATAAATAATGTTAGTGCTAATGCTAAATTTGTTTGCCCGGCATTCGCCGCCTGCAGGTACCAACTGGGGCGGCATTTTTCTTCGGGCGCTGATAAAAAATACTTACCTGATAATTACCTCCTTTTCTTTTATTTGAAATGATACGTTATAAGTAAGCTGCAGCGCTTTAAGCACCGCAGACAGCTTTTCTTTTCGGCTAATGCTGATGTATGCCCTTTCGCTGTTGCTGAAGTGTGGGGGATATACAAAATTCACATCGTACCAGCGCTCTATTTCCGGTATAATATCGGTAAGGCTTACCGGGCTGCCGCTTATCAGCCCGTTCTTCCAGCCAATAAAGTCGGCAGGGTCTATTTGCCGCACGGTTACACTTCCCTTCTCCGTAACGGCCTGCTGGCCCGGCAACAGTTGTTTTTCTGTTTGGGTGGCCACCTGCTTTACCGCTACCTTACCGCTTACCAGCGTGGTAGCCTCGCGGCTGTTGTAAGCATTAATATTAAAAACAGTGCCCAGCACGCGCACCTGCTGCTGCGCCGTATGCACTATAAAGGGTTGCTTTTCGTTCCTGCTTACTTCAAAATAAGCTTCGCCGGTAAGGGCAACATTGCGCTGGCTGCCCGTAAAGTGCAGCGGGTATTGTAACGACGAACCGGCATTTAGCTGCACTACCGATCCATCGGGCAGTGTAACCTTATACTGCCCGCCGCGCGGCGTGGTAAGCGTTGCCGATTGGGCTGCGGCGGCTGCCGCAATACCTTTGCCGTTTTCATAAACAACGCTGTCACCGGCGCTGGTAATGCCCGTATTGCTTTCGTCTAACTGTATAGCCTTTCCGCCGCCGGATAGGGTAAGCGTGGCGCGGTTGCTGCCGGGCAGCACATCGCCGCCGTATTCGCTTGCCAGCTTTGCGGGGGCGTGGGCCGTTTGCCGGATTTGGCGCTGGTAAAGCCACAGGCTAAGGCTTGCAAGGATAATGAGGGATGCGGCAATGGGTGCCCACCGCCTGAAGCTTTTAATACGCCGCTTTTTTGCCAGCCGCCGGTTCACTATTTTTAGCTGCGCGGCCGTATCGGTACGGCGCAGTTGCACCAAATCGGCGGCAAGCTGCTGCTCATCCATCAGCCTTTCAAAAATGGCGCGGTTACCGGCGCTTTCCGATAGCCAGCTTTCCAGCTCCTGCTGCTCTGCTGCTGTAAGCGGCTGCTGCTGCACCTGCTTACGAAGCAAGTGCGTAATGTGCGCTATATGGTTTATTTCGTTGTTGTTCATATCTATAGTTGTTTGTCTTTCAGAATAAACATATTAAGGCTTCTTTTTGCCGGTAACAGGTCAAGGTCGTACCGGTTCAGCTCTTTTTTAAAGCTTGCCAAATCTTTAACTCCTGATATTTCAATATCTACATTATCAGTATAGCCAGTTTCATCAATTATGGGCAGCTTGGTAAACGTATCCGAATTGACCAGATTTATTAAGTAGCTTAATGGATTATTGATTAAAATAGAATGTGCTGTGGAATAAATGAAATTGGGCTTTCCCTCTTTGCTTTTGATTTTGTCTTTTACAGATTTCCTTACGAGAACAAAGCAATCCATCATTCGTTTCTCAATAGTTCCTATATAATCCGAATACCGATTAAGGTCTGCTAACATATAATAGTAAAGGCTATCTGTTTTGTTTTCGGGTACAATCAATTCGTAGTTGTATAGGTTGTAATTCTTAAATGTTCCGTCAGGATTGGCTATCAGGTTTAGCAACGCTGGTTCTCTAACCTCTATAATAGTGCGTTTTAAATTAAAATTTTCTCCATTTCTATTAAAGAGCTCCAAAAGAATTGAGTAATAGATGTCCATTATTGGAAGATTTGTAAGCTGTCTTCCATACACTTGTCCCGCAGCATTCCTTTTCCTTTTCCCCCCGGAAGGCAATCCGGGATAACGCCCCTTAGCAAAAATGGAATAGGTTTTTAATTTCATGCTATCATTAAAATGTTCGGAAAGGAACAACGGTCTGTTACGGTCAATGTCAATCTTGCTGACCATTTGCGTTTTTTGGCCATCCAGGATGGCTTGGATATTGGCCTGGGTTATGTCTTCTGCTCGCGTAGTGTTCTCCACTTTGCCGCCTGGGTTTATCCACGCTATATGCGGTACTCCTAAGTGTGGAAAGTATTTTGAAAGGGTGCTATCGTTAATTACCGAGTTTACATAGGTATATTCTTTGCCTATGCCGGTTGTAAAAAACCGGTTGATTTCTCCCGGATCTTCCTTGGTTACGGCCAATATTTTTATTTTATCGCCAAACTCATTTTGCAGCGCGTGCAGCCTGGGAAAATTTTTGATGCAAGGTGTACACGTTGTATTCCAAAAGTCAAGAATAATCAGCTTATCCTTATACTCGCCCAGCGTAATGGTTTTCCGGCCATCGGGCTGGTTTACTACCTGCAAGGGCAGGTTCCAAAGGGCATCGGGTATGGCATCGCCTACCGAAAGCGCCTTAAATGCGGCGGGCTTGGGCGGGCTAAAAGCTGTTTGGGCTGCTGCCGTGTTTAACAGGCACAGCATGCAAATAATTAAGGGTACATTTTTTAGGGTCATGGTTGTTTACATTTTATTTTTTCTTAAAGAAAAATCTAAAAACAGGGTGGTTCACCCAAAAGCTACGAAACCGGCCTGAAGTAGAAACAGCACGCCGGGTACATGAGAAAAAACAGTTTCAATCCACTGCAAATAGCAGGTAAATTGCTGCAAATACTTTTTAGGGGTCATGGCTGTTTAAATATTTCCTTTTCTTATAGAAATCGGAAAACAGGGTAGTTTGTCCAAAAGAATTGAAAAAAAAGTTATCCACATTAGGGGTGCGAACATGCGGGATGCAATTGCAATGAATTACAAATCAATATTTAAACCTTTTTTACCTGTAATTTTTCATTTCTTACAGCAACCGGAAAAAACATTGGCAGTTTGTCTTAAAAAGAATTGAAAAAGGCTTTTACAGGAAAAGCAGCAAAAACAAAAAGCCCTGGTTTGAAAGGCGGTTTTTTAATATAGAAACCGCCCTTGCTTTTTGACTGTTAACGGTGCTAACGGCAACATTAAGGCTTTCGGCAATTTCGCCGGCAGTTTTTCCTTCTTCAAAAAACTGCTTCATTATGGCTTTGCATTGGGCAGGCAGCAGCTCAATGGCTTCGCTTACCTCGCGCAGTACTTCGGCGTATATTATTTCCTGCAAAACGGTGCCTTCGGTTGCCGCATCGGTTTCGGCAAACTGCTCAAAGCGCCGCCGCTTTACCCGGTCGCCATCCTTTTTTTGCAGGCAGGCATTTTTAGTAGCAATGTAAAGGAAGCCTTTAATGTTTTGCAGGGTTTCAAAAGAGGTTTTCCGGTAATGCAGCTTCATAAAGCTGTCCTGCACAATTTCCTCCGCGTCCATTAATTCTCCTACGCCCAGCAACCTGTGGGCAAAGAACACCAGGGCGGGCTGAAACTGGTTAAAGATATGTTCAAACGCCATTCGTTCCCCATCATGCAGCTTCGTTAAAAGCTCATCTTCGTTGAACTTGGGTACGGGTTTCATGCATTAAAGTTAATGAAAAGTTAATACAGTTGAAAAAAGCAGTAAATTAAGGTGCTGTTTTGCCGGCAGGGTGGCGAAATTTATGAAGCCACAGGCTTAGCAAAAACATTGTTTGCATATTCAATTTGAGCGTATAAATACCCCGTGTAATTTCTTAAATTTGTAGAGAAAGTAAATGATCGGCATAACGAAAAAACCAATAAAATGAGTACCATTACGTTACAGATAAATGATGAAAAGGCTTACAGGTTAATTGAAGACCTTGAGGCGCTTAATATTGTTACGGTTATCAAAAAGCAGAACAGGGCTTCTAAAAGCGGTAAATCCAAATTTGTAAAACCATCCAAATATGCGGGACGTATTTCAAAAAAGACTGCTAACCGCATGATAGCTGATCTTGAAAAAAGCAGGGACGAATGGGAAAGAATGTTTTGATTGATACTAATGTGCTTCTCGGTTACATTGGCAAAGCACTTCCGGCAAAGGGTATGACATCTGTTGCTAAATTGATTGATGAGGCATTTAATATTTCTTTTGTAAATAAAATTGAAATATTGGGACACCCATCGGCCGATGAAGAACTAAAAGCGTTTATAGACCTTGCTGCTGTTTTTGATCTTAGCGATGCTATTGTTGAGAAAACCATTCAAATAAGGAAACAGCATAAAACCAAACTTGGAGATGCACTTATTGCTGCCACTGCTTTGGTAGAAGGCCTAACTCTTGTAACAAGAAATGAAGATGATTTTAAGAAGATTGAAGGCATCGAGATAATTAACCCCTGGAAAATGTAAACCGATAAAAAAACGCTGCCCTGCCGCAATTTCGGGAGTTATAAAATACACCCCGTAATTTCTTAAATTTCCCATGAATATTTATTATTGTTTTAGGCCATGGGGAACTTCCATAAAAATTTTTCATTCATTCTTTGTGTCATTTATGAATGAAAAATTTCATGTCGGTTTGTAATAACCTGTTGGGTGAAGCAAGGCCGTAAAGAAAAAATATTAAATATGAGCGCAGCAACTATAAAAGAACAGCTACATAATTACCTTGAAATAGCCGACGATAAAAAGTTAAAGGCTATTTATGTAATGGTAGAGGACGAAATAAAAGAAACCACTGCTGCATATTCAGATGAATTTAAAGCGGAGCTTGATAAACGTGTAAACCATTATTTAAAAGGTGGCAAAATGGTTACTCCCGCCGAAATGAATAAAAGGTTACAGCGCATCAGAAAGAAGAGAGTTTAAGCATGGCATACTCTTATATTATTGACCCCATTGCTGCTGCTGAGTATGAAGAAGCGTTTACATGGTATGAGGGAAAAAGCGTTATGGCAGCCGATGGTTTTATTATAGCGGTTCAAAATGCTATTTTGGCCGCCTGCAACGACCCTCTACGATATAGAAATACTTATAAAA